>JACCXA010000051.1 GCA_013697365.1 Chthoniobacterales bacterium | reverse complement strand
CCATGCTGCTCGTGACTCGACCAATGTCGCCTAACCAGGCGATGCAGCGAACCGCTGGCCGCCCCGCGTTCTAGCTTTCGATGACTTCCACGCTTCAACCTGCAGCGACGCGCGCTCTCGCCAGCGGTCGCTGATCTTGGGTCTCGTTAGGTGGCAAACGAATCCATCAGTTATCGACTCCTCGCCCCCGTCTATGACTGGGTGGCACCGAACTTCTCGCGCTATCGTTCCGCGCAATTGCTCACAGAGAAAGTCTTGGAAGTAGCACCCGATCAGTGCGAACTCCTAGACATCGGCATTGGCACGGGTTTGAGCATCGCTCCCTACGTTAACTCATCCCAATTCAAGCGCATTGTGGGCGTGGATCCATCGGCTCCGATGCTCAAGAGGTGCCGTCGCAAGTTCGCGTCCGTGGAGTTGCATCACGGGACGCTGGAGGAAGTCGTGCCTCACCTCGTCCCGGAATTCCACGTTATTCAGTCTTGCGGAGCGGTAGAGCACGTTCGCGACCTGGCGAGTTTCGTTCGACAAGTCTCGCTTCTATTGCGATCAGGGGGTCTCTTCGTCTTCACTTACGAGCCCGAGATTGTTTTTAGTGTTTTGCAGTCTGGGTGGGCTCCGCACGTTGGTACATTTGGCTGCGGAGAATGTTTCGCCGAACGGCACACGACGTGCACAGCGTCCTTGCAAAGATGGAATTGACTATATGCATGGATTTTGAATTCAAGGCCTACCTGGGCCTTGTTCATCACCTTGTGATCGCGCGCTCCCCCTAACCAATCGACGAAGCTTACGGCGGTAAGCCCCGCGTTTAACTTTTGAGATGACTTCCACACCCCACTGCGGGCGACGCGCTCCCCCACCGCCACAGCTGATCGGGTGTCTCGTTAGATGTTCAGCGTGACCGTCGGTCTCTTCCATGGAATTCATTATTCTGTTTCTGCTCTGGGGCGGCGGTATCTTGACAGCATTCGTCCTCATGTTCGTCGCGAGCAGACGCGAGACTCGCTTCTCGACACTTGCCATCAAGCATAGCCTGTCTTCATCGATTGGTTAGCCTTGGGGCGGCTCTGGAACGACACGATCTTGGTGCGTGGCCGCCGCCTTCGCTCGCCGCCCGTCATCGCCTTCCCAGCAGTAATGCATCTCGAGTGGTCCGGCCGTCTGGCTCTGCCCGCGCAGAAACGTAAAGAGCTGTTCAAGCGACCGCTTGCCGAAATCCTCACGAGTGGACTGGCGCCTCACAACAGCAAGGAAGCGGCCCTCATTGTCTCTGTCCAACCGAAGCGAAATTAAACGGCTGTGGTGCGCGGTCGCGCCGACGACGTGGGCATCCCGCTCCTCGTAGCGTCCCGTGATTTGGCGGCGCGCGCGGGTCCTTCGGCCGCCGTGTGGTAGGATGCGCACATGGGCTTGAAGGAGCAAAAACCAAACGGCGTGCAGGCAGGCTGGAAATTTCTTGGAACGGAGACGCGTTTCGAGAGCGGCGTCTTTCGCTTGCGGGAAGACTCGGTCGAACTGGATGGCGGCAAGCAGATCGACTACGCCTACCTTGAGCGTGCCCCGGCCGTGATCGTTGTGCCGATCACGACCGCCGGCGAGATGGTTTTGATCAAGCAATACCGGTATGCGGTGGACGAGTGGTGCCTCGAGGTTCCCGCCGGTGGCACGCACGATTCCGGTGGCGCTTCTCTGGAGGAGGTGGCCAGGAAAGAATTACGAGAGGAAGCTGGCGCGAGTGCGCGTTCGCTTACCTACGTCGAGTGTTTCTACGCCGCCGCCTCCTTGTCCGACGAGAAGTCTCACGTCTTCCTGGCGGAAGGAGTGGAGCTTTCGAAGGAGCTGTGGACCGAGGCGAGCGAAACGATCGAGGTCCAGCGGGTGCCGGTTGCGCAAGCGATCAAAATGGCCCGCAACGGGGCGATCAAGACTGGGCCGTGTGCGCTGGCGATCCTGCTTTGTGAGTCGCGTCTTTCCAGCTATTTGCCCGAAGCTCCCGACTCTCTGGCGACTGCGGTCGCCGAAGGGGATGGATGTGACTCGGGATCCGGCGTGTAGTGCGCTAGTTCGGTTTTGATCTCCTCGTAGACCCTGGTCGTCCAGGCCGGCGCATCGGCGGCAGGATGCTCCGGCGAGCGGTGCCGAAAATCGAACGGAGCCAGAACGACGGTAATGTTTTCAAAACCGGTCAAAGCAGCGAGGACGAAAAGATCTTCGGCCGCCGGGTCACCGACGGCGAGGCAGCCGCGCGAGACGGCGTCCCCGTGGATCATGATTTCTCCGCCGGGATCCGTTCTGCCCTCCTCGGCGGCGCGGGCGAGATCGAATGTATTCGGATAATCAATCCACAGGCTGAGATGAAACTTGCTGTTCGGGTTAAGCTCGCGAATGCAGTAGACGCCTTCCGGGACCTGCCGGTCGCCCTCGCGAAGTTTTG
>JACCXA010000041.1 GCA_013697365.1 Chthoniobacterales bacterium | reverse complement strand
GCGCGCGGGATGGGAAATGGATCCACCGGCATGATCGTCCGTTTCGGACGCGGTGCCCTCTCGGTGGCCGGTCGCAGAGGCGGCTGAACGCGCGGCGGTGGAGTGGATGTGGTAGGCACTCCGAGCGCCTCGAAGAATTTGCGGACGCGTTCTTCTTCGGTTTCCGCTGGGGCGCGCGGGATGGGCGCATTGGCAGCCGGCGGAGCGGATTTTTTCTCCGCTTGCGCGTTGTTGCGCGCTTCCAAAATGCGCATCACCAACTGCACGAGGCCGACGAGCGCGACCACGACGAAGAAGATGATGTTTTCCATGAGCTGTGATGCGGCCGGAGGCCGCTCCGCTTCCTAAACGGGATCCTTTTTTTCTCCACCGGCGATGGACTCTCGCATCGAGGTGTCCGCTTCCACATTCTTCATCCGGACATAATCCATGATCCCGAGATTGCCGGAACGGAAGGCGTCCGCCATCGCCTGGGGGACCTGCGCTTCGGCTTCCACGACTTTGGCGCGCTGCTCCTGCGTTTTCGCACGCATCTCCTGCTCGACTGCGACCGCGGCGGCGCGGCGCACTTCGGCTTTCGCCTGGGCTACGCGTTTGTCGGCATCGGCTTGTTCGGCCTGAAGCTTGGCCCCGATGTTTTCACCTACGTCCACGTCCGCGATATCGATGGAGAGGATCTCGAAGGCGGTTCCGCTATCCAGTCCTTTCGCCAAAACGGTCTTGGAAATGCGGTCGGGATTTTCGAGCACATCTTTGTAGGAAGCGGCCGAGCCGATCGAGCTGACAATGCCTTCGCCAACGCGAGCGATGATTGTTTCCTCGGTGGCACCGCCGACGAAACGATCGAGGTGCGAGCGCACCGTGACCCGGGCTTTCACTTTTACGCCGATGCCATCCTGGGCGACGCCGTCTATCGTGGCCCGGCCCATGGCGGCGTTTGGGCAATCGATGACCTTTGGGTTGATGCTGGTGCGGACCGCCTCCAGTACGGTCTTGCCGGTGCCCTTGGTCGCGAGATCGATCGCACAGGCGCGATTGAAATCCAGGGAGATACCGGCCTTGTCCGCTGCGATCAGGGCCAGGATGACGTGGCCGACGTCGCCTCCTGCCAGGTAGTGCGCCTCTAACGGGTCGCTCGGGATATCAAGACCGGCTTTGACGGCGGTGATCCGGCTGTCCACGATCAGGCCGACCGGCACCTTCCGCAGGCTCATGCCGACGAGCTTGCCAAGACCGACTGGCGCATTAGCGAGACGCGCACGAAACCAGAGGCCGAAAAATTTGAAGAGAACCAGAAAGAGAACAAGGCCGATCAGCAGAATCAAGATGAGACCGACGAGAGGAAGTGATTCCATAGGTGGGGAACCTAATGTGACGATTCGACAGCGGGAAGAGCAATTTCAGATCGCGAAGCCCGCCCAAGCAGGTGCGCGGATTCCGCTCCATACTCCAGGAACGAAAAGAATCGCCGTGATAATGCCAGCCGCTGCGGGAGGCAGCAGTATGGGAGGACGCTAACTAGCCAGACAAGCGGACGACGCGCACCTGATGGCTCCTTTTAAAGACTCGCCCCTGTGCCAGACTTCGATTTTACAAGTGAAATGTCCGAGCTGTTGATCGTCCCATTCACCGTTACGTCGGTCCGGAAATTGGAGGCAGCAATAGCCTGACCGGACCCCGCCTTCGATTGGGCAATGTCTGACGAATTAACGGTTCCGTTGGCCGTGGTATCGCCGATCAGAACAGCCATGCGCACTGTTACGTCGTTCGTGTTCACTCCGTCATTCACAGCCGCCAAATTAATTGTGATGGTTTGACCGCTCGCGACCCCGTTGAGATCGATAGTCGCTTGGGTTGTTCCACTGCCGACAGCGTTACTTACGCTGCCTATGCCGGTGCTGATGCTGGCGCCGGTGAAGCTCACAGCAGCAGGGAAGGTAACGACAACTTGGTAATTGGTCCGTTACGGCATTCGACGCCCGCTTTGCCAGCCAGCGGCAGATTGACGTCGAAGGTCGGGCCTCCAACTCCGTGAACCTTGCGGGAAACGGCACCAAGCGCTTGCACGGGAAAGATATTCGTCCAGAACGTACTTTCGCCTAGAACGGTCGACGCCTTGCGGACGACAAAACCCGCTCCAAGGGGGATGATGTCGTTACCGCGGTCGAGCGCACTGTCTCCCATTTTTCTCCAGGAAAAGTTTGTTGTTCCAGCGCGCGGTAAAAAGCGAATTCGGTTGGGGACGTTTTCCGCTCGCCTGGCTATTTCGCTACAACAACGTCGCCGCTCTGGATCGGGCGCGGCGCGTCCGCCCAGGGAATAATTACGTTTGTGAAGTTCAGAGGAAGGCCGGCGCTCAGCAGCGGATCAGGGGTATCGCTAAGCTGGAAATGAAGATGGGGTTCGGTCGAGTTCCCTGAAGATCCGAGCTTTCCGATTACGTCCCCGGTTTTGACCTGGTTGCCGACCTTTACCCTCACACGTCCAGGCTGAAGGTGCGCGGACATCGAGAACTCGTTCTGACCGTGATCAAGCATGACAAAATTGCCCGAAACCGCCACGGCGCCGCGGGCAAGCCGCTCGCTTTGCCCCTGCCGGAGCCGGGTCGCGTAGGCTTCGATTGTTTCGTCCGGGCGTTGCATGGCGCCAGCATCTTCCGGTTCGTCGTTTGCCAGGCTCACGACACGACCATCCGCAACCGCGAGGACATCTGCGCCATAAGCGAAGTAATCTTCGAAGCGGGTGCCATCGCCTTTGAAACTGCGGCCATCTCCGCCGGTCTTTCCCGATGTCGAGGCCGAACTCTTCTGGAATGGCCCATCGATGTCCGGTATGCAAGGAGGCTCCGACCCCGGCATACCAGACGCCGCGGAGCGGGAAGATGTAGCTGTTCTTCGCGAACTCGGAACGGATCGGAAGTGTCGCGGCGATTTCATGAGCGCGACCGTCGAGACTCCCGCGCGCCCGGGCACGCAGGGTGTCGCGTTTGCCGCTAAAGGCAAAAACCTGAGAGGTGATGAGCAACGCTTGGTCTTTCTCGAGACTGGGGCCGGTCACTTTCACGTCCGGCGCGATGAGATCCGTGCCGCAGAACTGAAAGGCGACGGCTTCGATCATGCCTGCGCCCTGCGTTTTCGCGCCGCGCTCGGCAAACCGTTGCGCCGCCGCGGAGTCGAGCTTGCGGGAATCGACGACCTGTCCGGCTTGCAACAGCTCCAGGTCGATCCCTTCGATCTTGAAGAGCGTAGAGCCGTGATTGATCACGGCCATGTTTTGCAGGAGGAGGCTGTGGATGTCGCGCTGGCTTTCGAGCGGATAGGTGTGGACTCGCGCCGCGGGACAGAAACGAATCTCCACGTCCGACGAGGGGCGGGGGTCCGCCCCGGCGGAGAATTGGGCAAGCGCAACCGTGAAGAGGGCGATGCAAAAAGGCTTCATGAACGTTGGGATGCGGAAGGAGCAGGCTTTGGATTCAACAATGCGCTACGGCCATAAGAGCGTCTGCGTCAGCTTTGCGATCAAAGCGCAGACGACGATGAGGAAGAAAATACGAACGAATCGGCTGCCTTTGGCGAGTGCGAGCCGCGTGCCAATGATCGCACCGATAATGTTGCAGCCAGCCATCGCGAGGCCGATGGCAAAGAGGATGTCGCCACTCCAGCTGAAGTAAATGAGCGAGGCCAGATTCGTCGACCAATTGACCGCCTTCGCCGACGCGGAGGCCGCGAGGAAATTGAAACCGAACAACCCGACGAAGGCGAAGATGAGGAAACTTCCCATCCCGGGTCCAAAGAAGCCGTCGTAAAAACCGAGGCTCGCGCCAACAAGGATGCCAAGCAGCCGCGCTTTGACCGGCGCGTGCTTCGGCGCATGGATCAGCCCCAGGTCCCTCCCAAAAAAGACGTAGATCGCCACCACGACCAGAAGCACGAGAATAAGTGGACGCAGGACAGCAGGATCCAGCAGCGTAACAGCACGCGAACCCAGCAAGGCGAAGACGAACGCCGCGAGCGAGGCCGGCAGGACAGTCGACCAATCCATCTGCACGTGTCGCGCATAGCGCTGCACGGCAAACGAGGTGCCAAAGAAGGAGGCAAATTTATTAGTTCCGAGGACCGTGGGCAGCGGCACCCCAGGCATCAGAATGAGAGCAGCGGGCAGCTGGATGAGACCACCACCGCCCACAGCCGCGTCGACAAAACCCGCGAGTATAGAGAAGGCGCAAAGTATGAGCAGCTCAGTTGTCATCGTGGCAGCAACGCCCTCTTTCCGGGCCCGGCCTCGTCAATGACTCCGCAATGCTGTGTGTGCAAGCCTGGTGCCACCTCGGCTCCACAAAAGAACACGCGCAGGAATCCGCCCACTCACCTTGACAGATGCGACCTGAAATAAGGCCGCCCTCGTGGAAGACTCCGTCGATGACGTTCTTTGCGGCCCGATTAATCGCCTCTTTTTTCCTCGCCGGTCTCGCCCTTTCGCTGAGCAGTTGCAGCAGCATGACCGACATGGTTGCCACCCATTTGCCCAACCGGCATTCCGGTCGTCCGTC
>JACCXA010000031.1 GCA_013697365.1 Chthoniobacterales bacterium | reverse complement strand
GGCAGATATCGAAACGCGTGCGCTTCGCAGTAAATGTTCCATCGAAAGTGCTGCGCGGACCGCGCGACTGGAGTTCTTTGCGGAGATCGGCCGACGGCGTCGTTGTTCCTCAATTTTTCTGGGCCATCACGCGGACGATCTCGTTGAGACCTATTTGTTCCATCTGCTGCGCGGAAGCGGAACCGGCGGGCAGGGATCGATCCGGCCGGTCTCGGTCATGGACGTGGATGGCTTCAAACTGACACTGGTTCGTCCACTGCTGGAAGTCTGGCGTGAGGATATCGACAGCTACATGCGAGCGCATCGGCTGCGCTGTCGCGAAGATGCGAGCAATTCGTCGCTCGAACCGACGCGCAATCGCATTCGTCATCGCATCCTTCCGATGATCGAGAAGCAACTCGGCCGCAACGTTCGGAAAAGCCTTTGGCGTGCGGCGGAAATCGCTGCGGAAGAGCATGCGATGCTGGAGGAAATGCTGCCCGCAGATCTAAAAGAGGCGGATACGTTGCCGGTCAAAGCGCTCCAACAATTAGCGGTCGCATCGCAGCGTCGTGTTCTGCGCGGCTGGTTGCAGAAGCACGCGGTCGCGGATGTTGGATTCAAATTGATTGAAAACCTGCGCGCCTTGCTAGATCCCGCGAGCGGCCCGGCCAAGGTAAATCTTCCCGGCGATCGCCACGCTCGTCGGCGGGCGGGAGAACTGTTCCTGGAATAAGCGAAAGGCTTGGGCGCGCCGACGGTTTTGAACTCACGCATGTCAACAATCGGGGGCACTCGAGCCCCACATTCAATACCATCTGTGTTTCATCCGTGTCCATCCGTGGCTAAAGTCCACGCCCATGAATTCTGACTTCCGCGTCCGCTTCGCCCCGTCTCCCACGGGCTATTTGCACATCGGAGGCGCGCGCACGGCACTTTTCAATTGGCTCTTCGCGCGGCACCACGGCGGGAAATTCATTCTGCGCGTTGAAGACACCGACAAGACACGAAACACGGAAGAGGCCGCGGCGGCGATTTACGACGGCTTGGACTGGCTGGGTCTCGATTGGGACGAGGGGCCCAGAGCTGGCGGTGATTTTGGTCCGTACTTTCAAAGCCAGCGGAATGGGATCTACGAGCGACACCTGCAACGGTTGCAAACGACCGGTCATCTCTACGACGATGCGGGTGCCACCCGCTTCCGTTCACCACGTGAGCACGTTGTGGTGGATGACGTCGTTTGCGGTCGGATTGATTTCGATCTTACAAACCCCGAGACGCATCCGGACATGACGATCCGGCGCCCAGATGGCTCCTGGATTTTTCATTTCGTGAATGTCGTGGACGACATCGAGATGAAGATCAGCCACGTCATTCGCGGTGAAGACCATCTTTCGAACACGCCGAAACACATCGAGCTCTATCGCGCGCTCGGTGCTGCGCCGCCTCACTTCGCCCACATCCCGCTTATTCTGAACAAGGACGGCTCGAAGATGAGCAAGCGCGACGTCGGCGCCAGCCTGAATACCTACATCGAAGAAGGTTTCCTTCCCGAAGCCGTCCGCAATTACCTCTGTTTGCTCGGCTGGTCGCCGAAGGATAATCGCGAAAAGTTGGATCTTGAGGAAGTCGTCCGCCTATTTGAGCTGGAGAAAATAAATCGCAAGAACGCCTCCTTCGACCTCGAGAAATGTACCTGGCTCAACGGTGAGTACGCGCGCGAATTGAAGGGCGAGCGTTTCTACGCCCTCGCGACCCGAACGTTAGCTCGCGCCGGCATCGATTTGGCGGCCTTTCCCGATCCTTACATCCAGGCGGCACTTGATACCTGCGTCGGAAAGTTCAAAACGCTTGCCGAGCTGCCTCCGTATTGCGGTTTCTACTTCCGCGATGACTTCCCGTTCAATCAGGAGGGCGTCGCGAAACATTTCACGCCCGAGAATCAACCACGTCTGGTCGCGGTGCGGGATGCCTTCGCGAACGCACCTTCATTCGATGCCGCCACGCTCGAGACTGCGCTGAAAGCCGCCGCGGCTCAGCTTGCAGTCAAGGTCGGCCTCCTCGTCCACCCCACTCGTCTCGCGGTCACCGGGAGCAACGCCGGCCCAAGCCTCTATCATCTTCTCGAAGTGCTTGGCAAAGAGAAGGTGCTCGCGCGGATTGAACGCGCGTGCCAGACATTCGCCTTTTGCTAGCGCGCGCCTCCTGGCGTGGTGGTTTCGGTATTCTACCGAAACGAATTTAGCACTTTGCCGTGCAGCAGCGCGGCGCCCTCCGCGCGGACGAACATTGTCAGCGCGAATTGCGGTATGTCTCAGCTCTTCTTCGCTTCCTTCGCCCAAGTGTCTTTGAGCGTGATCGTGCGGTTGAAGACGGGCTTTCCGGGTGCCGAATCTGGATCGAGCGCGAAATAGGCAAGGCGCTCGAATTGATAGCGCTCTTCCGCCTTCGCGTTAGCTAATGACGGCTCACATTTCGCTTTGACAATCTCGAGCGAGGCGGGATTCAGGTGCGCTTTGAAGTCGCCGTCAGCGTCCGGTTCCGGGACGGTAAACAGTCGGTCGTAGAGACGCACTTCGGCGCCCACGGCCTGCGCGGCGCTAACCCAATGGATCGTTCCCTTCACCTTCCGGTTCGAAGTCGGGCCGCCGGATTTACTGTCGAGATCGGCAGTGCAGCGCAGCTCGGTTATTTCTCCCGCCTCATTCTTTACGGCCTTGTCGCACTTGATGATATAGGCATACTTTAGTCGCACTTCCCCGCCGGGCTTGAGACGAAAATACTTGGGCGGCGGCACTTCCATGAAGTCGGCGCTTTCGATGAAAAGTTCGCGACTGAAAGGAAGCTGGCGCGTGCCGGCTTCCGGATTTTCCGGATTGTTAATGGCGCTCAGCTCTTCGACCCGGCCTTCCGGATAATTGGTTACGACAACCTTGATCGGACGCAGGACAGCGAAACGCCTTTGCGCGCTCCGATTAAATTCCTGCCGCACCGCGTGCTCGAGTAACGCAAATTCGGTCAGGCTCGGATACTTCGTGACGCCGATTTCTGTGATAAAGCTGCGGATCGCGGTCGCGGTGATGCCCCGCCGCCGCAAGCCGGAAAGCGTCGGCATGCGTGGATCATCCCAGCCCTGGACTGAGCCGTCGTTTACCAGTTGCAGCAGTTTGCGCTTACTGATGACGGTGTAATCGATGTTCAAGCGCGCGAATTCGATCTGACGCGGGAGCGAGCGCGGCAGTTCGAGCGACTGGAGTATCCAATCGTAGAGCGGGCGATGCACCTCGAACTCGAGCGTGCAAAGCGAGTGCGTGATACCTTCGATGTAATCGCTCAGGCAATGGGCGAAGTCGTACATCGGATAGATGCACCAGGCATCCCCGGTATGATGATGTTCGACATGACGGATGCGATAAAGCACCGGGTCGCGCAGCCACATGTTTGGCGATGACATGTCGATTTTGGCGCGCAAGGTCCGTGCCCCCTCCGGAAACTCGCCGGCCCTCATTCGCGTGAGAAGGTCTTCATTCTCGGACGTTGAACGACTGCGAAACGGACTTTCTTTGCCGATGCGACGGTATTGATCCGTCTCCTCAGCCGTCATGTCGCAGACGTAAGCTTTGCCCGCGCGGACCAGCTGCTCTGCGTAGACGTAGATCTGCTCGAAGTAATCGGACGCATAAAAGGGCGCCAGGCCAGCCGCGTCTTCGCCGTAGGGGAGAGGTCGTAATTGGAAATCGCGGCGCCCGTCGACGGTGACGATTTCGGGCGTTTTGCCCACGGGCTTAAGTCCGATATTCGGTTCACCCCACCCAGTCAGGAGCCAACGCACGTCGGCCAGGATTGAATCCACATACTCGGATTCTTCCTTTGCTGGATTGGTGTCATCCATGCGCACGTTGCACAGGCCGCCGAATTCCCGGGCGAGGCCGACACCGAGGCAAATCGCCTTGGCGTGCCCAATGTGGAGGTAACCGTTCGGCTCGGGCGGGAAGCGGGTGTGGACGCTGCCGTGCTTACCGGCTTGCACATCTTGCATTACGATTTCGCGAATGAAATCTGTCGGTGGCGCTGTTTCTTTTTCGGCGGCTTCGGTCATGACGCGGTTCGACCTTAGCAGACGAAATGGAAGTTGGTAGAGGTCCGCGCGCTGGTCTTCGTTGTCGACCCCAAGGCTCGGACGATTGGACGCCACCGCGCGCCTCCCTACCGTTCAGGCGCGTTGAAAGAGTCTTATACATTAAGCGATCTTCAGAACTGGGAGGCGGCTGCGGCCAACGAAAATCAACCGATCCGCCTCGGCGTTTTCGGTGATCCGGTCCACCATTCACTTTCGCCGCAAATGCACAACGCCGCCTTGACCCACTGCGGCCTTGCGATGCGTTACGCGCGTTTTCAAATTCGGACCGAGGAAATCCAAACAGCGCTGCGGCTCCTTCCGGCGCTTGGCTTCATCGGCGTGAATCTTACCGTCCCTCACAAAATGAGCGCCGTCGGCGTACTCGACCAGCTGAGCGATTTCGCGCGGGTGGTCGGTGCGATCAATACCGTGCGTATCGAAGGCGAACGACTGTGGGGTTCGAATACGGATGGTCCCGGTTTCGCGCGTGCTATTCGCAGCGAGTTCGCCGTCGATCTGCGTGACCTGCGCGTGCTCTTGCTCGGGGCCGGAGGAGGCGCCGGTCGCGCCATTGCGATGCAATGCGCGGCCGAAGGTTGCGAGCGGCTCGTCCTGGTTAATCGAATGGCCGATAAAGCAGAACAGCTGGCGGTGGAGTTGAAGAATTCCTTTGCGGATGCTCGCGTCTCGGGCCCCGTGCCACGCCTGACGGTGATCCCGTGGGAGGAACGCGCTTTGCGCTTCCAGATCGCGAACTCAGACCTGCTCGTGAACGCGAGTTCTGTGGGCCTGCACCATTCGGACGCTTCGCCCATCGCTGCTTCTCTGCTCGCGCCTCATCTGCTGGTCTACGACACGGTCTATTCGCAGCAGCGCACTCCGTTGCTGGTTGCTACCGCCGAAGCGGGAGCGCGGGGCGCAAATGGTTTATCGATGCTGTTGCATCAGGGCGCGCTGGCGTTTGAAACGTGGTTCGATCGGGACGCGCCGATCGAGGTCATGCGGGCGGCACTCGCGCATGAACTGGGCGGCACTCGCACATGAACTGTAGGGAGGCTGCTGGCTTCCCGTGTCCGAAGCGGAGCACGGCCGTCTCGCCTGCTCGATCCCCCGCTGTGAGCTTCGCCGCGCAGCCAAGCACCAGGCGAGACGCCCGGTGGCTACACAGCCGAGACGGCCATGCTCCGCGTGCTGCGACGCTAAGAACCTTCGATTCCGGAGACGGGAAGCTGACAGCTTCCCTACAACTTTGCCATTTCCCGGCCGCGAGCGGCGGCCGCTTCGATGGCGGCACTCAAACCCTCCGTCGTGGCATGCTCCTCCATCACGGCAAGGCCAGCGGCCGTCGTGCCGCCGGGCGTAATGACCATGCGGCGAAGTTCTTCAGGAGTTGCGTCGCCCTTGGCCGCAAACCTTGCCGCCCCCAAAACCGTATGCGTAGCGAGCGCGAGGGCGGTCTCGGCGGGTAAACCTTCCCGCTTTCCGCCTTCGGCGAGCGCCTCGATCACGGAATAAACAAAGGCCGGTCCGCTGCCTGCCAGCGCGGTGACGGCGTCGATCTGGTCTTCGTCAACGCTGACGATTAACCCGATCGCCCCGAACATCGCCCGCACCTGCTGGACGTCTTCCTCGGTCGTTCGCGAACCGCGTGCCAGTGCGCTCGCGCCCGCGCCCAACGCGGAGGGAATGTTTGTCATGACACGCATAAAGCGCGCGTCGCTCGAGGCCTCCATTTTCGTGAGGCGCGTGCCCGCCGCGAGCGAGATGACTAGTTTATTGCCCAGCTCAGAAGAAACTTTCTGAATGACCGGCAGCACAAGCGCCGGCTTCACGCCGATGAGGATCGTGCCTGCTGTGCGCGCGACTTCCGAGTTCTCCGGAGTAACACGGATGCCGGTTTCCCGGAGCAAAACTGCTCGCAGCTCCGCACTCGGCTCGCTCGCGATAATCTGGTCTGGCGCACAGAAATTCTTCAAGACTAAGCCGCGAATGACTGAGCCTGCCAGTTTGCCCGCGCCGATGAAACCGAGAGTGAAGCGCGCCCCGGAGGTTTGTGTGTTCGGATTAATCCGTGGATAGTAACCGATGGTAACTGGCGGTGTAAACTTTGGGCTTGATCTCGTTGAAGAGATCACTGAGCTGAAGCGCGCGCGGAACGCCGTCATTCTGGCGCATAACTACCAGGTCTCCGAGTTGCAGGACGTCGCCGACTATGTCGGCGACTCGTTAGGCTTGAGCTACAAGGCGGCGGAGACCGAGGCCGACGTCATCCTTTTCTGCGGTGTCCATTTCATGGCCGAGACCGCGAAGATTGTGAATCCGACGAAACGCGTGTTGCTCCCGGATCTCGATGCCGGGTGCTCGCTTTCGGAATCGTGTCCACCCGAGAAACTGGCGGCTTTCCTGGAGTTTCATAGCGACAAAAACTATTACGTCATTGCCTATATCAATTGCAGCGGGGGTGTGAAGGCTCTCTCGGACGTGATCTGCACC
>JACCXA010000302.1 GCA_013697365.1 Chthoniobacterales bacterium | reverse complement strand
CGATCGCGGCCTGCGAGTCGAACTCCGCCCAGCGGCCGACCACGAGGGAAACGAGCATGCTTTTCTCCTGTGGCTTCTGCAGGTCGCTGACAAAGGCGAGGACTTCGTGCACGTTCTTCTCGTCGATCGAATCGGCGAGCTTGCTGAAGGTGGCGTAAGTGCGGCGTCCGCCCGGTCGGCCCAAAGCCCCCTTGATGCGGGTGATGATGCTCTCGCTGGAATTATCGGCCGGAGCGAGAGCGACGGCGCTTTCAACAGAATCCGTCTGAGGGCTGTTCCCTTCGGTTTGGCTCAGAGTTGCATCCACTGCGGCGAGAGGCAGCGAAGGCGCGGAAGAGCTCGGCCCTTGAAGCGCCGGTGAAACCGACGAAACCGGCGTAGTGAAATGACCAATGGCTATGCCAGCCGCGAGCGAAGGAATCGCAATCGCCAGCGGCAGGAGAAATCGCTTCACGTTATTCATTTAAGCCAGAGTGTAATAATGTTCAATTGAGCGTATAGACTGAAAACTAGATTATCTTCACTGGGCACTGCGGTAATGCTTTCAGAAACGCGCGCCCATACGGCTTCGTCACGATCCGATTATCGAGAATGACGACGATCCCTTTGTCGCTCTTTGTCCGGATCAAGCGCCCCACGCCCTGGCGCAACTTCAGAATCGCTTCCGGGAGCGAGTATTCCGTAAACGCATCGCCGCCGCGTTCCTGGATCAGTTCCAGTTTGGCTTCGATCAAAGGATGATCCGGCACTGCGAAAGGCAAGCGTGTGATGATGACATTTGAGAGCGCGTCACCCGGCACATCCACCCCCATCCAGAAACTGTCCGTGCCAAAGAGGACGCTGCGCGCCGTCGATTTAAACTGCTCGAGCAGTTTTCCGCGCGGCGCACCCTGCCCCTGCACGAGCAGGTTCATCTTCTTGCTCGCAAAGAACGGCTGCATTTCCTCGGCCAGCTCCTGCATGCCGCGATAACTGGTGAAAAGCACAAACGCGCGGCCTTCGCTCTCCTCGAGGAAGTGCGCGACCCACTCGGCCAGCGCCGCCGTGTAACGCGCGTCCCGCGGGTCGGGCATTTTCTGCACGACGAACAACTTCATCTGCGCGGTGAAGTCGAAAGGACTTCCGAGTTGCAAGGCATCGGCTTCCATCGCGCCGACGCGCCGACGGAAATAGGCGAGATCGCGCTGGCCGACCGCCAGCGTGGCGCTCGTCATGACGCCGCACGTATCCTCGCGAAAAATCATCCGGCGCAAAACCGGGGCGATGTCGATCGGCGCGGCATTGAGGGAAAAGAACTGCGCTGTCTTGCCCGTGCGCTCGATCCAATAGACGTGCCCAATGGCGCTTTGCTCGAGGAAGATGCCGATCCCAAGGCGAGCATCTCGGATCCGACGACCCAGTTCCTGCAGCTCAGCTTTCAGAAATTCGTCTTCGCTGCGCTTCACGACTTCGACGATCCGGACCTGTAACGCGGCGAGCGGCGCGCTGATCGTGTCCGGCACAAAGTCCACTCGCCGCACCCGCACTTCGCGCCCTTTCCGAAAATCGGCCGCTTCCCCGATCGCGTCGAAAAATCTATCTACGTCATCTGCCAGCGAGGCCGCCAGCGTCACCCCCGCGGCATCACGTGTCACGGTGAAGAGGCCTTTGCGCGTCCGCGCGTTGTAAAGCCGTTGGATGGTCGCCCGCAATCCGTATTGCGAAATGGTGATTCCGATTTGGCGGGAGGCGACCTGTTCAATCGTGTGGGCTTCATCGAAAATGATGAAATCGTTCGGAAACAGGTAGCCGCTCTCCCGTTCCTCCTGCTCTTCCATCGTGCCGAGCAACATGAAGAGGAGCGTGTGATTGACGACGATCACATCGGCCGCGAGCAGCCGTTTCCGCGCTTGCTGGAAGAAGCAATTCGCCGTCTGTCCGCACGTTTTGGTCGTGCAGATGTGCGCTTCGCTGCAAACCTGCGTCCAGACTTTCGTATCGGGCTCGATGGGTAGATCGCTCAGGGAACCGTCCGTAGTCCGGCGGGCCCAATCCGCAATGCGCCCCAACTCACCCTGCTCTGAGGTGGTGAAAAGTTCATCCGCCTGCTGCAGGGCGCGCTCCAGACGGCGCGGGCAGAGATAGTTCTGCCGGCCCTTCATCAAGGCTGCTTCAAATTCTTCCGGCAGGATCTTCTTCAGGATCGGGATGTCTTTGTAGAGGAGCTGCTCTTGCAGATTAATCGTCTGCGTGGAGATGATCGCTTTCCTGTGCTGCTCGAGCGCGTAAAGGATCGATGGAACCAGATAGGCGATCGACTTGCCGACGCCGGTCCCCGCTTCCACCACGAGGTGCCGCTCCTGCTCGAGCGATTGCGCGACCGCCACCGCCATTTCCTGCTGCTCGGAGCGGTATTCGAAGTTTTTCGCCTTCGCGAGCAGCCCGGTTTCGGAGAAGATCGCGCGGATGCGTTCCACGAAACCGCTGCTGAGATTTTCCTTCAGCGCAATCATGAGATTTGAACTTTGCGATTCCGCATTTGCGCTTTTGTTTAGGCCCGCTCGGCACAGGGTCCGAAGCGTGAGCCGGGAACGTACGTCGCAAATCGGAAATCTAAATTCGCAAATTCTGCCGTGAGACTGCTTGATCGTTACGTTCTGCGGAATTTCCTGCGCGCCTACCTTTATTGCATCACCGCGTTCATTGCCATCTGGCTCATTTTCGACATCAGCGACAACGTCTCGACCTTCCTCGACGATCGCGTCTCGCTGGGAGATGTGGCGCGATATTATCTCACGCAGGTGCCGCAAATCCTGGTCGTCCTCCTCCCGGTCTCGCTTCTTTTGGCGCTTTTGTTTTGCCTCAGCCGCATGTCGCGCTCGAATGAGATTGTCTCGATGCTCACCGCCGGGGTCAGCATTCCGCGTCTTCTGCTCCCATTGGTTGGAATGGGATTGTTAACGTCGGCCGTTAGTGGCGCTTTAAATTACTCACTTGCACCGCATGCGGAGCAGGCGCGCCGGGCCGCCTTCGAGAACATGCGCGAGAACGCCCGCGAGCCGGGCGTAGCCGGGCAAATTTTTCGCAATCGCTCCCAGAACCGCACCTGGTTCATCCAGCGCTTCCGGCCAGACCAGAATGAATTCATCACCGTCCAGGTCCTTCAGCAGGACGCCGATGACAACATCGTCCGGAACTACATGGCGACGCAGGCCATCTATCGCGCACCGGAAAAGCTGTGGGAACTGCGCATGGTCAAAGTCGTAAACTACGACGCGGCCGGCAACATCACGGAGGAGGAGACTCACGAAACGCTGCCGATGCCGCAGTGGGATGAGACGCCCTTCCGCCTCGCCAGCTCGAACATGCGCGCCGAATACCTGAGCCTGCCGGAGCTGCGCGACTATCTGCGTTTCAATTCCGATTTCCCGCAAACGTTGCTGGCGCCTTTTGCGACCCACTTTCAATATCGGCTCGCCCTGCCCTGGACCTGTCTGGTGGTGGTGTTCCTCGCCGCGCCCCTCGCGATCAGCTTTTCTCGTGGCGGCGTGCTTTCGAGCGTGGCAGCCGCGATCGGGCTCGTCTTCGCGATGAACTTCCTCACCCACCTTTTCCTTGCGCTCGGCGAAGGCGACCGCATTCCGGCATGGGCTGCAGCCTGGACGCCGAACATTCTCTTCGCTGCGGTCGGCTTGTTCTTCCTCTATCTTCGCGCGACGAATCGCGGGGCGCTCGTCCTCAATCCTTTCGCCGCTCGACCCCTCGCTGCCTCATGAATCCCCTCGCGAATGATTGGCCGATCAAGCATCGCGCCGATGTTTGTGCGCTGACCAACCGCGCCTTCGCGCCGGGCGAGCAATTTTACACGCTTCTCTTTCGTGAAGGGACCGGGTTCCGCCGGGAAGACTTGAGTGAAGAAGCGTGGACGGGACGCAATGAAAATATTCGGCCGTTCTCCTTTTGGAAAACGCGCTACGAACCGGCCCCCGCTGTGCCGCCCGAGCCTTTGCCGAGGGAGAATGCCGAAGAATTGTTGCGCCGCCTATTGGCAGAAAATTCTCATAAGAATGCCTGTTACGTTCTGGCGGTAATGCTGGAGCGAAAGCGCTTCCTCAAGCAGATCAAAAGGGAGACGGCTGACAGCGGCGCGGTGCTCATCTATGAGCACGCGAAAAACGGCGATGTCTTCATTGTGCCGGATGTCGACCTTCGGCTGGATGAACTCGAGTCCGTCCAGACCGAAGTCGCGCACCTTTTAAAAAGCGCGTCGGAATGAACGCGACGCTCCCCTGGTTTTTATCTGGCAAATTTCCGCTCTATCTCGCGCCGATGGCCGGCGTGTCCGATAAGATCTTCCGCCAGCTCTGCAAAGAACGCGGTGCCGACGTGCTCGTGACGGAGTTCGTGTCCGCGGAGGGCGTCTTTCGCCGTAACGAACGCACGCGGGAATATCTCGATTTCGATGAATGCGAACGCCCGCTCGGGGTGCAGTTGTTCGGCGGACACGCCGGGCACATGGCCGAAGCTGCGCGCCACGTGATCGACTGGGTCCGGCCCGACTTCATCGATCTGAACTTCGGATGTCCGGTAAACAAAGTCGTCGCGAAGAATGGCGGCTCCGCGCTGCTAAAAGATTGTCCCGCGCTCGCTGCCGTTGCTGGCGCTGTCGTGCTCGCGGCTGCGCCGATGCCGGTCACCGCGAAGATCCGCATCGGCTGGGACGATCAGTCGGTCAACGCGCCGAGCGTGGCGCGCCTCCTCGAAGACCTGGGCATTGCCGCCATAGCGGTGCATGGACGGACGCGGGCGCAAGGTTACTCGGGGCCGGCGAATTGGGACGTCATCGGCGAAGTCGCCGCCGCGGTCCACGTTCCCGTGATCGGGAATGGCGACATTGCGAATGCCGCGGATGTCGCAAAACGCCGTCGTGAAACCGGGATCGCTGGCGTCATGATCGGACGGGCGGCGATGAGCGCGCCCTGGATTTTCGACCAGATCAAACATGAGCTCGCCACCGGCGAGTTGCTTTCTCCTCCACCTCTCGGAGATCGCTGGGCTTTGATCCAGCGGCATTGCCAGCTCGCGGTCGAAGAATGGCAGGACGAAATCAATGCGATGCGCTCGATGCGTTCGCGCCTCATGGCCTACTCCAAAGGTTTCCCCAACAGCAAAGCGTTGCGCGAAAAGTTCCAGCAGGTCTCCACCTTGCGAGACCTTGGCCAGATCGCTGTCCAGCATGTCGACTCGCACGCAGCGTTGACCCTTCCTGCCTGATCGCCGAAGGCTCTGAGCGAACCATCGCCAGGGAAACTACATCTCCGCCGCTCCGTCGCCTTGCCCCGGCAGGCGCTGGCCGTTAGCGTCTGCTATGTCAGCGACAGCCACTTCATCCAGTCCGATCAATTTCAAGATCGGCAACGAGCGGCTCGTCAAAGTGACGGAGAATGCCGCGCGCAAACTTCTGGGCCTCTTGCAAAAACAAGGGCGACCGGAGGGTGCCTTGCGCGTGGCCGTGATTGGCGGCGGTTGTTCGGGGCTGCAATACAAGATGGATCTTGTCGATGGTCCGGCGAATCGAGACATTATGGTGCAATCGTCGGACGTGCGCGTCGTGGTCGACCCGAAAAGTGCGCTTTTCGTCAGCGGTTCCCTGCTCGACTACAGCGACGATCTGCAAAAGGGCGGCTTCAAAGTGACCAACCCAAATGCCGTCGCGCATTGCTCGTGTGGCGAAAGCTTCGCCGCATGACCGACTACTTCGTCCTCCTGGATCAACCGCGGTCGCCCTGGCTCGACCCGGAGAATTTAAAACAGGTCTTCCATCAGAAGACTCTGCGCGATCATCCGGACGCCCAAGCGCACGACAGCAGCCAGGCGATTGCGGAAGCCAATTTCGCCGATGTGAATGAGGCTTATCGAGTCCTGCGCGATCCAAAGCGCCGCCTGCATCACCTCCTAACCCTGGAGAAACAGACGCCATCGTCTGCGACCGCGGAAATCCCAAGGGAGATCGAAGAGCTTTTTTCCGTGGTTGCGGCGCTAACGCGGAAGTCGGATGAAGTTATCCAGCGACGCGCCCTGGCGACGACCGCGCTGGGTCGCTCTCTGATGAAAGGGGCCATTGCGGAAGTGGAGGCAGATGTCCGGCAAGCTCTGGCCAGACTTTCCAAGCTACATAGCGAGGCTCTGACTCAGTTGCAGGAAGCCCGGGAAAGCTGGACCGCAGCAAAGCTACATGCGCTTTATCTGCAATTCTCTTATCTGACACGCTGGATGAGCCAGCTGGAAGAGAAGCGGTTGCAGTTGAACGTTTAGGAGGCAAGTCAATCCCAAGGGCGGGGCGCGGACAGGGATCTGTGTTCATTTGAACTTGCACTCCTGACTCGTTAGGCGACAATTCCACGTGCTCACCGATCGGCAAAAGGATGTGCTCGGCTTCATTCAGACCGAGCAACGCGATAAAGGAATCACGCCCAGCACTCGCGAGATTCAGAAGCACTTCGGCTACGCCAGCCAGACATCGGTCATGCAATATCTTGATGCTCTCGAGCGGAAAGGTTTCCTGGATCGGCACGCGCGCAAGGCCCGGGCTTTGATCACGCCAGTGCAAAAAGTCCGGATCACCGACATCCCTATTTATGGGCAGATTCCAGCGGGGATGGCAGTGCTGACCGAGCAAACGATTGAGGGCCATGTTTCGCTCGATACGCGGACGGTGAACGCTTCCAAGAATGGCCGCACCTTTGCTCTTCGCGTGCGGGGCGATTCCATGATCGATGCGCATATCATGGATGGCGACATTGTGATTCTGGAAGACAGGAAAGATGTCCAAAGCGGAGATATTGTGGCTGCGCTCATCGATGGCGAGACGACTCTGAAGCGGTATGTCTTGGATCACGGCCGGCCCTATCTGAAAGCAGAGAATCCGCTTTACCCGAATCTGGTTCCGGCACGTGAACTGCGAGTCCAGGGCGTAATGGTCTCCCTCGTGCGGAAGCAAATGGCCCTGAGCTCGCAGAAGCGGAGATAATGTTCATTTGAACATAAACCGCGCGGTGTCATTCTTTATGAATGGCCGCCAGCAGCAAAATCGTCGATCTGCGCAAGCTGCTGGCCGAGCGCTATCCACAACCGCGCATTTTTACCCAGGCTCGCCTTCGCACCGGGCTGGAGAGCTTCGATAAGGCGATCGGCGGTGGGCTGCCGAAAGGCGCGATTACCGAGCTGACCAGTCCGATAATCAGTGCCGGGAGTGCATTCCTCATCTCCGGGCTGCTACGAGCAGCGCAACAGGGTCGTTATTTTCTCGCCCTGGTCGATGGCCGAGATTCCTTCGATCCGCAGCCGCTGGGGAACGGGGGCCTGCGCCATCTGCTTTGGATTCGTTGCACGAAAACGAATGAGGCGGTGAAAGCCGCCGATCTGCTTTTGCGCGACGGTAATTTCCCGCTTGTCGTCCTCGATCTGGTGCTAAACGCGGCTGATGAACTGCGCAGAGTGCCGCAAACCAGCTGG
>JACCXA010000298.1 GCA_013697365.1 Chthoniobacterales bacterium | reverse complement strand
GAAGGATTTACTCATGGGCCTTGGTTTCCGCGCAATCCGGATGCAATTCAACGCGAAAACCTTTCGCACCACGAGTGCAATCGTAGTTTTGCAGTCCGCGCCGCGGTCACCTCATCCCGGCCGTCGGGTTTTGGGTAAACTGGCGCGTCGTACCGAGTGAGCCATGTGCCTCCACGATGGGAACTCAGTTGGCACCATGCGCGAATGGACTGACATGCAATTTCTGGCCGTTGGCGGAAGAGTCGCCATTTCGTTGTGCACGCTCAAGCGCAGTTCCGAGCGCCTTCGCCAGCATGGGCATGCGGTCCGGGGCGACTAGCTCCAGGTGTTTGCCCGGCACGCGGTGCAGGATGGCGCCGCCCCGCGCCAGATGTCCCCAAAACGTCGTAAATTTCGGGTTGGCGCTGTCGCTTAAAAATAGATCGATCGTCCCGGGATACCGGCGGAGTTTATAGGCCGAAGCGACCGCCCAGTAGTAATCGTAGAAGCCGGGCACTTCGGGCAGTTCGGTGCCTTTCTCTGGCGCGGCTGTCACGACGCGCGGCTTGGGGGAATTTCCTGCGGCCCACCAACGCAGGCCGCTCCAGCATCTCAGCAGGTAACCAAGGCGATGACGCCTCGGCATCTTGCGCCAGCGCGCGAGATGAAACTTAGAGCGCTGCCAAAAGTAAGGGGCCAGCGTGCGACCATAGACGGTCCAGGGGGCGGACATGGGAGCTGTATCGATGACGGCGAGGAGCGCGACCCGCTCGCCCAAGCGATAGAGTTGCTGAGCGATCTCGAAAGCGATCAGCCCGCCCATGGAAAAACCCGCGAGATGGTATGGCCCTTTTGGTTGCAGAGAGCGAATTTCCTGCACGTAGTGGGCCGCCATTTCCTCCACCGTGGTGTGCCGCGGCGTTTGACCGTCGGACCCCACCGCTTGCAGTCCGTAGCTCGGTTGATCGGGCGCTAAAAGTTTTACCAACCAAACAAAGCCGTAGACGTCTCCACCAGCGCCGTGCGTGAAAAAGAGCGGCGGCCGGGCGCCGTTTGGCTGCAAGGGCACGAGGGAACTCCAGGGCGGAGCCCAATTCTCCTCCGTCAGCCGCAAGGCCAATGATTCGATCGTGGGCGATTGGAAAAGCGCCGCGATCGGCAGTTTACAGCCGAGGAGTTTGTCGATCTCTGCCGTCATCAGGGCTGCCAGAAGTGAGTGGCCACCGAGGGCAAAAAAGTTGTCTTCGCGCCCAATGTCCTCGCGCTGAAAAAGACGCTGCCAGAGGCGGATCAACTCCATCTCGAGGAGAGTCGCAGGCGGACGCGAACCTTCGGGCGCGTTTCCCGACGGCAAAGCCGGCGCGGGCAAGGCGCGGCGATCGACTTTGCCGTTGGGCGAAAGCGGCAGATCCTCGAGAACCATCAAGGCTGACGGGACCATGTAATCGGGCAGGCGGTCCCGGAGATGCGCGCGTAAGTCCTCCGTTGAAATCGCGCCGTTGTTTGAGACGACATACCCAACCAGCACACGGTCGGCTGTAAGAGCGTCGCGTCGCACCACGGCAGCGTCGCGCACGCCGGGAAAGCCGCGCAGGACGGTTTCGATCTCTCCAAGTTCGACGCGGTAGCCGCGGATTTTCACTTCCGAATCGAGTCGCCCGATGAACTCAAGATTACCGTCAGATCGCCAGCGCACGCGATCCCCGGTTCGATAGAGCCGCGCCCCCGCGCGCGAACTAAAGGGGTCCGGAATGAATCGCTCCGCAGTTAACTCCGGCTGGTTCAGATAGCCAAGGGCGACGCCATCGCCGCCCGCATAGAGCTCGCCGGCTACGCCAACGGGGACGGGTTGGCAGGAGGGGTCGAGGACGTAAACCTGTGTGTTCGCAATGGGGTGTCCGATCGGCACGCTCTGGATCAGGTCGTCCGGTTTCGCCACCGTAAAGCAGCAGGTGAAGGTCGTGTTCTCCGTAGGGCCATATCCATTAATGATCCGGCAACCGGGCAGCGCACGCCGCGCCTTCAGGACGTCCTCGGGTGTCAGGACGTCCCCGCCTGCCAGGAGCTGGCGCAGCGGCTTTAGGTCATCCACCCGCTGCTCCACCATGAGATGAAACAAGCCTGCGGTCAGCCAGAGCGTCGTGACCCCGTGCTGACGAATCGCTTCGCCGATCTCGCTCAAGGACGCCTGACCCGGTGGCATCAGAATGACGCGAGCGCCATTAAGAAGCGCGCCCCAGAGCTCGAAGGTAGATGCATCGAACGAAAGCGGCGCCATGTGGAGAAACGTTTCCGCGGGCGTCAGGGAGGCGTAATCCACATTCTTCACCAGCCGCACCACTCCGCGATGCGGGATAAGGACCCCTTTAGGTCTGCCGGTCGAACCGGAGGTGTAACTCACGTAAACAGGATCGTCGGCCTGCGAATCAGCCGAGCAACCGACTGTTGCAGGACAAGGCGCGCGAAGAAGATCTTCAATCGCCGAGATCCTCCCATCGGCAGGCGCCTGATTCATCAGGGCCGTCAGTCGATCCACCGCGGAGCGGCGCGCCAGCAGCACCCGCGGCTGGGCGTCGGCGAGCAGAAGACGAACGCGCTCGTCCGGCAAATTTTCCTCGACGGCCCAATAAGCCCCTCCCGCTTTCAAAATGCCGAGCATTCCGATCACCATCTCAAACGAGCGCTCCACACTTAGTCCGACCAGAGCGCCCCGTTCGACGCCGAAGGCACGCAGGTGGCCTGCGACGCGATCCGACTTCTCATGCAGCTCCCGATAAGTGAGACATTCTCCTCCCATTACCAGGGAGACTGCTTCTGGCGTTGCCCTCGCCTGCACCTCGAAAAGATGGTGCACGCATTGGTCTCGCGGATAGTCCCGCGCCGTTTGGTTCCATCCCACCAGAAGGCGTTCACGCTCGGCCGGAGCCAACAACGGAATTTCGCAGATGCGCTGCGCGGGAGCGATCACCACGCTTTTCAGGATCGTGAGCCAATGCGCGACCATCTCTTCCAGGCGTGCGGCCTCGAACAGATCGGTGTCGTACTCCACGCTCGCCGCCCAGCCCGGTCCGTCCCGTTTCACGGCCACGCTGAAATCCATCTTGGACGTGTGCGTATTCACCGGCCACGGCCGCGCCTCCAGCCCGGGAAAGGCCACCGTCGTTTCCGGAAAATCCTGGAGCGAGAAGAGCGTTTGCAATAACGGCGCCCGGTCCGCGGCCGGCTGGTCTGTGAACAAAGAGACGAGCCGTTCAAAGGAAAGATCCGAGTTGGCGTAGGCCTCAACGGCAGTCGCCCGGACGCGGCCCAGCACTTCACGAAAAGTGAGGTCTCCCGAAAGAGAGGTCCGCATCACCAGAGTGTTTACGAAAAATCCAATAAGCCCTTCCGTCTCGACCTGCTGGCGATTCGCAATTGGCACCCCCGCGCGCACATCCTCCTGCCCGGTGTGGCGATGGAGCAGAATCTTGAAGGCCGCGAGCAGGACGATGAAGACCGTCGCGCCTTCCCTTTGCGCCAGCGCCTGCAATGCTGCCCAGAGTTCCGGCTCGATCGGAACCAGGAACGATTCGCCTCGGAAGGAAGAAACGTTGGCGCGCGGCCGATCGGTCGCGAGGTCCAGCGACTGGGCCGTACCGGTTAGCTTGGTCTTCCAGTAGGCGGTCTGTCCGAGAAGCGCCGAGTCGCGGAGGCGCTTTTCCTGCCAAACCGAGAAATCGGCAAATTGCAGCGGAGACGCGGGCAACGAAGGCTCGCCTCCGGCGGCAGCGGCGGCGTAGAGCGTAGAAATCTCGCGGAACAGGTTCGACTGGGACCAGCCGTCCGAAATGATGTGATGGACCACCACGACGAGGACATGCTCTTCCGCGTGCAACCGTACGAGGCGAGCCCGAATCTGCGCTTCGGTGACAAGATCGAACGGACGGCACGCCAGCTCTTCCACGGATTGGTGCGCGGCCGCCGTTCGCTCTCCGGCACGCAGGTTTTCCAGGTCGACGTGTTGCAACTGAAAGGGAGACGACGAAGCGACGCGCTGGACCAGATGCCCGCCCTCCATTGCAAAGGTAGTGCGCAGGCTATCGTGACGCCGAATGACGATTCGGAAGGCTGCCTCCAAATTCTCCACGGCCAGCTTCCCGAAAAGGTGGAAGGCTTGCGGGATGTTGTAGACCGGTGACTCCGGGGCGTAATACTGAAGGAACCACATTTGCAGCTGGCCCTGCCCCGCGGGGTAGATCGCAACCGTCCGAGCGGCGTCTGCTTCCGCCGTCTCCGCTTCCACCCGCAGCGGCTCGGCGCGGGGGATGATCGCAGGCCGCTCGCCTAACGAGTCCGAAGACGGACTGTCGCTCGCTAACTGCCGCGCCAGTTGCGCGCGTTGCGCGGCAGTCAGCGCGGAGAGGCGTTGCTTCAGGGCGACTTTCTTCGCCGTCGATGAATCGGTTGCCGAATTCATTTTACCAAAAGCCGGAGTGAGGCGCGCGCGAATCAAGTTGGACATTCAGACAGGCTGGAACAGCAGCCGCGAGGGCGCGCTCGAAGGCCGGCCGAATTTCCGCGGCTTCCGTGATGTATTCCGCGTGCCCACCGAACAGCGCCATGATGCGCTCATATCTCAGGCCCGGCAGAAATTCGGTAAATCTTTCCGGGTAATCGGCCGGGAAGAAATTCTTTTGCCGCACGGAACCGCTGTTCCCGTCGTTGTTTGCAATGACGACAATGATCGGAATGTGATGGCGGACCGCTGCCTCCAGGTCCATCGCGCTCATCCCGAAGCCGGTATCGCTGCATAATGCAACGACGGTCCGGTCCGGACAGGCGAGCTTCGCACCCATCGCGAAGGGGATGGCCGCGCCGATAATTCCATTCCGTCCCGGGTCCAGCCAGGAAGCAGGCCGGCTGGCCTGAAGAATTTTTTGCGCCGCCGCCAGAGAGATATTGCCTTCCACTGCGATGATGGCGTCCGACGGGAGAACATCTCGCAGCGAAAGGTAAAGCTCTTGCGGCAACATCGGGCTCCTTTTTTGCTGAAGCCAGGCCGCTTGAGAGCTGCGAAACGCGCGGCGCCTCTGGCCTAGTGACTCGTGCCAGTCGGCAAAACGGTCACGCCCCATCGATGGGAGGAGCGCCTCCGCCAGATGCGTTAGGAATTCGCCCGGTTCCCCCAGAATGGTCAGAGCGCCGGCCACGTTCTTGCCCAGCGTAGCAGGGTCGGCATCGGCATGAATGACCCGCGCGCCCGCGCCCAACGTTGTGCCGAACCGGAACCGCCAGTCGAACCACGCTCCTGCCAGCACCACCACATCCGCCTCGCCTTGAATCGAACGCCGAAATTCGTTGGCGCAAAGCGGATGATTATCGGACAAGAAGCCTCGCCCCATCGGCGAGGTGATGAATGGAATTCCAAATTCGTCGACCAGCTCGCGCAGTGACTCGGCCAGGAACGACCAGCGAATATCTTCGCCCAGGATCAATAACGGTCGTTTCGCCCGGGCGATGATGCGCCCAGCTTCGCCGACTTTCTCTCGATCGATTTCTGACTCCAGAATGGGTTTCGGCAAGGAGGCTTCATCTCTGGCCGCGCGGCCTTCCAGGATATCTTCCGGCAGATCGAGGTAGACGGGACCGCGGCGCGACGCGGTCGCGGTCGCGACGGCGTGAGCTACGTCGTTCCTGATCGCGGATGTCTTCGTGATCGTCATGGCCATTTTCGTGACCGGCCCCAGGATGGGCACGGCGTCCAGCTGCTGGAAGTAGCCGATGCCTTCGTGGAGGAGGGCTCTTCGACCGCCCACGACGAGGACAGGCCAGCCATTTTCCCGTGCGACAAGAACTCCGGTCACGGTGTTGGTCACACCAGGTCCGGATGAAACCACCACCGCGGCTTCCAAACGGCCCGCGAGATAATTCCCCGCCGCGGCCATTAGAACTGCCGCCTGTTGCGTCACAGTCGAGAGAGGCCGGATGCCACGCGCCGCGCATTCCGCGAAGATCTGGTCCACGGGTGTGCCACTGACGCCATACACGCGCTTGATGCCGCAACCTTGCAACGCCTCTGCCAGGAGGGCGTGCCCCGAAACTGATTCGGAGGCCGTCTCGTGTTTGAGCTGAGCCAGTTTCTCCGGCGGTAGAGCTTTCAACCGCTCGAGGAGGGTGCCTCTCATCGGATCGGATCACCCAGGAGCCGGTCGATTTCCTCGGGCGAGAGTTTTTCCAGCTCCGCGGCGAGCGCTGCAAGATCGACTTCTTCGATCCGTCGCTCGAGTTCGAGCGCGAGCACGGCCGGGGTGGGATATTGGAAAAGCAGGAAGACAGGAATCTCGATCGCGAGGGCTGGCCGGAGCCGGGCCATGACCTGGACGGCGCGCAGGGAATCCCCGCCAAGCGCAAAGAAGTTATCATTCCTGCCCACCTGGGATCGACCGAGCACGGTTTCGATCGTCTTCGCGATGAGGGTCTCGGTCTTGGAGGCGGGAGCCTCATAGGCCGTGGCGAGTGCCGGCGCGAGATGCGCGGCCATCTTTTTGCGCTGAATTTTCCCTGTCGGCCCCCGCGGTATCTCGTTTACCACCACGATGCGCGTCGGAACTTTCGCGGGGAGCAATCGCGCGAGCGCAAACTCTCGCAGCGCGGTTTCGGCGACCGGCAAACCCGTGTGCAACACCACCGCCGCATAGACATCTTCGCCGAGAGACGGGTGCGGCACGGCAAACGCCACCGCCTGCTGCACCGAAGGATGGGTCAGCAATACCCCATCAATTTCCTGCGGCGCGACCTTCTCTCCGCCCCGATTGATTATTTCCTTCAGCCGGCCGGTGATGAACAGGTAACCGTCCACATCCAGGTGCCCTTGATCGCCCGTCCGCAGCCATCCATTGGTGAACGCTCTTGCGTTGGCGGCTGGATCATTGTCGTAGCCGTGGGTCACATTGGGCCCCCGGATCGCGACTTCGCCTGTCGTGCCCGCGGCCAGAAATTGTCCTGCCTCATCCATGATTGCCACTTCAGGACCCGCTGCCAAACCGACCGAGCCAGGCTTGCGCGCGCGCGGAGGCAAAGGATTGCTCGTCATCTGATGAGAGGCTTCCGTCATGCCATAAGACTCGATGACCGGCACGCCGAACGCTTCCTCGAGCTGAAGCAGGAGCGGCACGGGAAGCGCCGCGGAGGATGATCTGACCAGACGCATCGGATTCCTTCTGATGGTCGCCGCATGCTTCGCCGCAGAGGCGATAATTGCCTGATGCATGGTGGGCACGGCGGTGAACCAGGACGGCTTGAATTCATCCAGCCATGCAAAAAAGTGATCGGCGGAAAAGCCTGGCGCACACATCACGCTCGCGCCCGCCACGACCGACGAGAGCAAGGCGCCGATCAGTCCGTGAATATGAAACAATGGCATCACGCAGAGCCCGCGATCATCCGGAGTGAGCGCAAGGGCAGTGGCGATGTTCCGGGCTGAGCAGCACAAATTGCGCTGCGTCAAGGGGACCATCTTCGGACGCGAAGTTGTTCCCGAAGTGTGAAGAACCAGGGCAACATCATCCGGGCCGGCAAAGCCGGTCTCGTCCCACGAGGGAACCTGGGGCTCAGAATTCAATACAAACTGACCCGCGGGCGCCTTTGCATCCGTCGTCAGCTCGAAGATCGGAATCCCGCGTTTTTCAGCCACGGCACGGGCCGGACAATCCTCCCCTGCCGGCAAAATCACTGCCTTTGCCTTCAAGTCGCCGAGGTAAAAGTCGAAGTCTTCCGTTCGATACGCCGGGTTGAGCGGAGCAAAGGTTGCGCAACAGGAGACCGTCAGAAACGCCACCGCGAGTTCAGGCCCATCAGGAAGGACGACCGCCACCCGATCGCCGCGGCGGATCCCAGCTTTCACCAGTGCATGACCCACGTAATGGAACTGCGCCCAAAGCGCTCCACGAGTCAGCACCGTGCGCCCCGGGGCCAAGAGTGCGGCTTTATCGGGATCCGCGTCCTTCGACCGGCCAAGTATCTGCAGAATGGAATCAGCCCCCGCCGTTTTGCAGAGGGTGTTTGGAGTTAACTTTTGGGCGCTCATCGATGGTGCACAGCAATCAGGAGATTCTCCCATGAAGCAATATTGGTGCACATCATGTGCCCAAGGCGTGTCCGAGGCGAGCCGCGCCGTATCTCCCGGAGGCAAGCGGAGGGCTGTCGACTTCGAATAGACAGCGGAAAACTTTTCAAGATCAACTTCTGCGAGATGCTGACGAGGCCGCACGCCGCTCCAAGTTTCGCGCTCCACTCACGGCGACGACTACTGCGCGCGCGTGAAATAATTTGGATGCCCCGCCGATAAGCGACGATTCATAACAGAATGCTAACCAGATCGCTGCGCTTTGGAACGTCGTTGGCGAGGCCGAAGCCTCGGCATCCACGCTCGGCGGAGTTGCCTTTGCGAGCCGAGTTGTTTGGCGTCGAACAACTCACGCGCCATGCCGAGGCGATCGCGGCGCGCCACCAAGTCGTGACAGCGCGCGGGTCCAACCGGCTGCTTGCTCGGCTCGATCACAACGAGAAGGTCTTAAAGACCTTCAATCACGCGACCCTCGAGGTGGATCAAAGCCGGCGCGTGACGCCCGCAGCGGAATGGCTCCTCGATAATTTTTACCTGATCGAAGAGCAGGTCCAGATGGCTCGCCGGCATCTGCCGCAGGAATACAGCCGAGAACTGCCCCGCCTCACTAATGGTCCGTCCGCCGGACACCTGCGCGTTTATGACATCGTGCTCGAGCTGATCTCGCATGTGGACGCGGAGATCGACGCCGCCTCGCTCACTGCCTTCGTCGCTGCCTACCAGACGGTGTCTGCCTTGAAACTCGGCGAGCTCTGGGCCATCCCGATTATGCTGCGGCTGGGGTTGATCGAGAATCTCCAGCGGGTCACGACCAGCCTGACGAGCGCCCGGCATGATCGCAATCTCGCGAACGAGTGGGTGGACCGTTTGCAGGACATGGCGGAGAAGAATCCGTCCCGCCTGGTCGTTGTGGTGGCGGAGATGGCCCAGTCCGATCTCCCCTTGTCGAGCTCGTTTGTCGCGGAATTCTGCCAGCGGCTCTCGCGCTTAAATCCGATCTTGCACCTGGCGCGGGGCTGGCTCGAACAGCGACTGGTCGAGCAAGGGCTCTCGATCGAGCAGCTCGTGCATCAGGAGAGCCAGAGCCAGGCCTCCGATCAGGTCTCGGTCAGTCACAGCATTGCGAGTTTGCGTTCGTTAGGCGCGATCAATTGGAAGGAGTTCCTGGAAACTCTGAGTCTGGTTGAGCAGACATTGCGAGGGGACCCGGCAGACGTTTACGGCGACATGGACTTCGCGACCCGCGATCGCTATCGCCATGCGGTCGAGGCGCTCGCCCGGCAAAGTCCGCTCTCGGAAAAGGAGGTAGCGCAAAAGGCGGTCGAGCTTGCGGCGGAAAGCGCCCGGCAAAAGGAGCGCGAGGATCGGACTGCGCATGTCGGCTATTACCTGGTCGACAAAGGCCGGCCCCTTTTGGAGCGCGCGGCGAACGTTCGACGGCCCTTGAAATCCATCTTCGAGCGAAGCATTCGTCGTCTGCCGTTCATGTTTTACGTCGGCGGGATTTTTCTGATCACGTTCCTGGCCACGTTCGCGTTTATGCGACAGGCCCAGGCGCTCGATGTGCAGGAATGGGGACTGATTTTTTGCACGGTCACTTTTGCACTGGGCGTGAGCCAACTTGCGGTCTCATTGCTGAACTGGCTCTCCACTCTGCTGGTTTCTCCGCGCCTTCTTCCGCGCCTGGATTATTCCTCCGGTATCGCGCCGGAGAGCCGCACCATCGTGGTCATCCCGACCCTTCTGACCAGTGCGGAAGGCCTCGACGCACTGCTCGAGAACCTGGAAATTCATCATCTGGCGAATCGCGATGAGCAGCTGCATTTCGCGTTGCTGACCGACTTGCGCGATGCGGCGGAGGAAGCTCTGCCGGAAGACAAGGCACTGATCGAGGGAGCGCGGGCCGGAGTGGAAAGGTTGAACCGCAGATACGCTTCCGGCCGGCAGGCTCTCTTTTTCCTCTTCCACCGACCGCGCAAATGGAATGCCGGAGAAGGCTTGTGGATGGGCTATGAGCGGAAGCGCGGAAAGCTGATGCAGTTCAACGCTCTCCTGCGCGGCCGCTGCGGGGAATGTTTTTCGGAGATCGTCGGAGACACGGAAGTTCTTCCCTCGATCAAGTACGTCATCACGCTCGACACCGACACCCAGCTGCCGCGCGAGTCGGCCCGACAGCTCATCGGCACGATGGCGCATCCTTTAAATCGGCCAAAATTCGATCCGGTGCGCGGGATCGTGACCGAAGGCTACAGCCTCCTGCAGCCACGTGTGGACGCAAGCCTGCCAAGCGCCAGCCGATCGTGGTTTGCCCGGCTTCATGCGGGCGACGCGGGAATCGATCCTTACACGCGCGCCGTCTCGGACGTGTATCAGGATCTTTTCCAGGAAGGCTCCTTCATTGGAAAAGGAATCTACGAAGTCGATTCTTTCGAGCGCGCCCTGGCCGGACGTTTTCCGGAGAACAGGATCTTAAGCCACGACTTGCTGGAGTCAGTCTATGCACGCTGCGCCCTCGTGAGCGACGTGAAGCTCTACGAGGCGCACCCTTCCCGCTACCTTGTGGACATCGGCCGGCGGCGCCGGTGGATTCGGGGTGATTGGCAGATCGTTCGCTGGCTTTTGCCGTGGGTTACCGGGGCGGACTCACCTCGCATCGCCAATCCGATCTCCGCGTTGTCGTGGTGGAAGATCTTCGACAATCTTCGACGCAGTCTTGTCCCGATCGCACTTCTGCTCTTTGTCTTCGGAGCGTGGCTTGTGGCCCCAGCGCTGGACGGTTGGGGAGCGCCGCTCCTCCTCGCGATCATCATCGTTCCGAGATTGTTGTCTGCGCTGGTTGATCTAATCCGCAAGCCCGAGCAACTACCGTGGCTCATGCACCTTCGGGGGATGGGCGCGTCGAGCGGGGGTCATCTCGGGCAGATCTCACTCACGCTCGCGTTCCTGCCCTACGATGCCTTCATTAGTCTGGATGCGATCGGGCGGACGCTGTTCCGCATGTTAGTAACGCGCAAACGGCTTTTGGAATGGCAAACGTCGAGTGACGTTGCGCACAAGGCGCACTCCCATCTCTCCGGCTTTTACGCCAGGATGTGGACCGCACCAGCGGTCGCGCTGACGGGCGGAATTCTCCTGGCCGAGATGCAGCCGGCGCAACTGCTGACGGCCGCTCCGCTCCTCGGGCTGTGGTTCGCAGCGCCCTGGATTGCCTGGTGGATCAGTCAACCTTTTGCGCCGCCAGCCCCAGACCTCACTGCGGAGCAATTGACCTTTCTAAGCCGCATCGCGCGCAAGACCTGGCATTTCTTCGAGACGTTCGTTACCGCGCAGGAAAATTGGCTGCCGCCGGATAATTTTCAGGAAGAACCCTTCACCGGCGTGGCCGCTCGCACTTCGCCGACCAACATCGGGCTGGCGCTGCTGGCCAATCTGGCGGCGCGGGATTTCGGGTATCTGTCGTTAGGCCGATTGATCCAACGCACGGAAGGAACTCTCGCCACGATGCTGCGCTTGGAACGGCATCGCGGGCATTTCTATAATTGGTACGACACCCGAACCCTCAAGCCGCTCCTGCCGCTTTATGTTTCCAGCGTGGACAGCGGCAATCTCGCCGGACATCTGCTCACGCTCGGCGCCGGGCTCAGGGAGTTGCCCGAGGAGAAAATTTTCGATCCACAGATTTTCTCCGGACTCCGCGACACCGTGGGAATTCTGCGACGACTGGGAGGGGATCACGCGGCGCTGTCACGACTTGAGCTCGAGCTGAGGCAAGAACCTTCCACTCTGCGAGCAGCGTGCGCGGCCTTGAAGCGGACCATCCAAGAGACGGCGCAAATTTCCGCCGCCCTGGCGGATCGGGAGCCGGACTTGAAAGCATGGGCTGAGACCCTGCGACGGAGCTGCGAAGAGCATTTGGAAGAGCTACTTTTTCTCGCGCCCTGGTTAGCGCGCGCGGATCTCGCCGCTCTCCAGGCCCCGGAGGATCTCGCGGAGAAACTCGCGCTCCTCGAAGGCGCCCCCTCGCTCCGGGAAATCTCCACGTTGGACGAGGCGCTCAGCGCGCAACTTGAGGGTCGGCTTTGGCTGGAAGAATGGTCGGGGTGCCTGCGTGAAGCGAGTGCCCGCGCCCGCGAGCGCATTCTCACCCTCGAGACCCTGGCCCGCCAAAGCGATGAATTGGCCGCGATGGATTTCACCTTCTTGTTTGATC
>JACCXA010000292.1 GCA_013697365.1 Chthoniobacterales bacterium | reverse complement strand
GCAGCATTATTTTTGGGCCACGATGCTCGCGGCATTGGCTGTCTTCATTGCGAGCTACGTTCCAGCGCGACGAGCAGCGCACCTCGCGCCGGTCGCCACGTTGCGCGGGTCCAGTGTGTGAGCGATCTCGCGAGGGGCACATCCGCCGCCCCTTTCAGGGGCTTGGACCCCTGGATACCCTGACCCGGAGTTTTGCTGCGCTGCACTCCGGCTTCGACGCCGACGTCCATTGTCCGAACCCCTGGAAGGGGTGACGGAATCGCGCGCCAAAGATAGCGCTCCTCGAAGGGCAGCCCGTTGGCTCTGAGCAGCGCTTTCGCTTCGTCCAGATATCCGACGCTGCGGTGATGATCCTCCTGTGCCGCGATATACTTCCGCACTTTTGGGACCTGCGATTCGCTGACCGTGAACGCGGCGTAGCCTTCCTGCCAGGCGAACGCAGCCATATTTTCAAAGGTGCGCGAAATCCAGCCGGAGGAGTTGGCCTTCGCCTCGCCGATCATTTTGGCAAGGGCTTTGTCCTGCCGCAGTCCGCAAGAATGTGCACGTGATCCGCGGTTCCGTTGATTGTGAATGCGATCCCTCCTTCGTCTCGAATCGCACCGCCCAAGTATTGATGTATTCTTGGCCGGATCGTTGGAGTCAGCCATGGTTCGCGTCCTTTCGTCGAGAAGACGACGTGATGAAGAAGGTTGCAATAGGATGAACCCACAACGCGCTATTTCCGTCGCCCCCTTCAGGGGCTTGAGATCACAATATTCTATACCCGGAGTTCCACTGCGCTCCACCCCGGGCTTTATTCCGGCGCACCCTTCGGGCGCTGGGCCTGTAAGATCAGGAAGCGAGCACCCAGCAGGTACTGGTCTCGCCGCCGCCTTTTCAATGACGGTCTGAGTGGTCGTTTGAGAACGCGATGAATCACGACGTCTGCCTCACTTGCGAAGGACTGGAGCGTTACCTTGGCGAAGAGGAGTCGCGGGTGCATGCGTTGCGGGGCGTGTCGCTTACCCTCGAGGCCGGCACTGTGCATGCCGTAGTCGGCCCGTCTGGCTGCGGGAAGAGCACGCTGCTCTACATTCTTGGCTTGCTCGATCAGCCGGATGCCGGATCGGTCGCGATTAAATCAGAGGCGGTCTCGCAGTTACCGGATGACGAACTCGCCCGCCGCCGCAATGAGCTCATCGGCTTCATCTTCCAATTTCATTTTCTGCTCGAGGATTTCAGCGCGCAGGAAAACGTCATGATCCCGATGCGACGACTGGGTCGACAGACTGATGAGGAGATGCTCGATCGCTCCGCGCAGTTGCTCGACGCAGTCGGGCTCGGCGCCAAGCTGAAGCGCCCAAGCCGGCATCTCTCAGGTGGCGAACAGCAGCGAGTCGCGATTGCACGCGCTTTGGCCAATGATCCGGATGTGATTCTGGCGGATGAGCCGACGGGGAATCTGGATACGGAGAATTCCAACCGCGCTTTCGCCCTCCTCCAGCGCATTGTGGCAGAACGCGGCAAAGCCCTGCTGCTCGTCACGCACAACCCGCAAATCGCGAGCCTGTGCGATTGGGTGCACGAAATGCAAGATGGGCGAATCGTCGACGCGCGGCAGCGTGCCTAACGAGTAAGCGGCGTGAAGAAAATTTTCCTGACCGGCGCCAGTTCCGGCATTGGGCTGGCCACAGCGCGGGCGCTGCTCGAGAACGGGCACGAGGTTTGGGGAACTTCGCGCGATGTGAGCCGCCTTCCGGCGCTCGAACATCTGCACGCGGTGCGCCTCGATCTCACTTCGCCGAGCTCGATCGCAGAAGCCTGGGAGGCCGCGCTGAATGAGGCGGGGTTCTTTGACGTCGTAATCAACAACGCGGGCAGCGGCCACTTCGGACCGGCTGAGTTCCTGCCGGGGGAAACGCTGCGCCAGCAAACGGAGTTGCTGGCCTTCGGTCCGATCGATTTGTGTCAGCGCGCCCTGTGCTCGATGCGAAAGGAGCAGCGCGGCTTGATCATCAATCTCACCTCGCTCGCTTCACGTCTCCCCGTTCCCTTCACCGCGGCGTATAACGCCGCCAAAGCGGCGATGGCTTCCTTTACGATGACGATGCAACTAGAGCTGGGCGATTCCGTAATTCGCATCGTGGACCTGCAACCCGGCGATATCAGCACGGACTTCAACGAGGCGGTCTTGAAAAATGATGACCCAGAACCGGAATATCAGGGCCGCATGGAACAGGCGTGGCGCGTGGTGAGCCGTAACATGAAGGCTGCGCCCAAGCCAGAGTTGGTGGCGGCTCGCATTGTCCGGCTGATCCATGAAACAAACCCACCGCCGCGGGTCACCGTCGGCGATACTTTCGAATCCGTAATTGCTCCGATGATCTTTGCTCTTCTCCCGCCGTCGCTGCGCGTTTGGGGATTGCGGCGTTATTACGGCATCTAGTCTATTCGCCTACCGTGAACGAATCTTCCCCAGATGTAACCGATGCTTTAATCCTGATGGCCGGCGCCGGCTCGCGACTCGGAGCGGCGGGCGGGGCCCCGGCCAAGCCATTGGTCAGGATCGGCGGGCGTCCGCTGATTTGCTACGCACTCGACGTTTTCGAACGGGCGGGTGTGCGCCGCCTGCATGTGGTTCTCGGTGCAAACAGCGAACGGTTGATGGCTGAACTGGAACCCTTGTTGCCAGCGGAGATGAGTCTCAACGCGATCGTGAATCCGGATTGGCGAAAGCAAAACGGCGTCTCCGTCCTGAGCGCGGTGGGCCAGGTACGAGCGCCGTTTTTTCTCGCAATGGGCGATCACCTGTTTGAGTTCTCGATCCTCGAAACGTTGCTGTCGCGTGGCGATCGCCGCCTGGTGAATCTGGCCATCGATCGAAAGGTCGAATCCATTTTCGACCTGGACGACGCCATGAAAGTCCAGACGCAAGGCGACGGCATTGTGGCGATCGCCAAAGACCTGGCGAAATACAACGCGATCGATACCGGCGTTTTTCTCTGCTCGGAGGAGATCTTTATCTACCTGCAGCGCGTGCGGGCCCAGTGGGGCGATTGCAGCCTCTCCGACGGCGTGCGTCTCCTCGCGGCCGATGAGAAGATGCGCGCCGTAGACATCGGCGAGGCGTGGTGGCAGGACGTCGACACGCCCGAAATGCTGGCGCGCGCCGAACAGGAGTCAGCGCGCTTCTTGCGGCAGGGCGGGGGCGGGCTGACGGAGGAAAGCGTTACCGGCCAGAGCTGAACTGATTCCGGAGACGAGAAGCAGCAGGTGCAGAATGCACTCCGGCCAGCGCACCGCCGCCAGAAAGAGAAAGGCGAGCATGGCCATATCCCGCTTCGTGAGTTGCACCAGCCACCAGGCGAAGCGCTCACCGAAAAACAGAATGCC
>JACCXA010000254.1 GCA_013697365.1 Chthoniobacterales bacterium | reverse complement strand
CTTGGTCTGCTTCGCCTGCGGAAGTATCTCGGCCGGGAGCGCTACTTTTTTCTGCTCCGGCAGTTTCTTCAACTTTTCGCCCGCCTTCGCGTGGTCCTCGATCATCTGCTGCGCGAACTTTTTGACCTCAGCACTCGCCGCGCGTTCCCCTGCCATACGTCCAAGCTCCACTTCGGCCGCTCCTCCAGGGCCAGCGTCATTCAGAAAGGCAAGGTCCCCACCGGTCACGATCTGATCGCCTTTATCGCTTGGGGGCTCAGCGGCGACGGCCAAATCCATCCCGGAAACGATCGCTGCGGCTGCGAAGAAAAACCACTTCCGGCATGCGCGTCCGCGTGAGTTTGCTTTCATAGAGTGAGTGTGCCAGGCAAAGATGAAACGATTCTAACAGAGTTGCGCGCTGCCTTTATTCCTTCTCCGCCGAGGATTTCAGATTTCTACATTACTTCGGCCGCGCTTGCTAGGTTAAACGTTCCTTCCTCGCGGGGCGCGCGTGACAAAATCACGGCAACCCGCGCGAAGCGGAGCGCGGTTGCGAATCTCAACGGACACGATCGCTCTCGACCGTTTCGCACCATTATCATGGCCAACTCTACTTCCCTCGATCTTCCACCCGGCCTCGAGATGCTGGGTAGTGCCACGCCTGCCTACGCCGAAATCCTGACGCGCGAAGCGCTCGCGTTCCTCGCGAAACTTCAGCGCGCGTTCGGAGGACGGCGCGCGGAATGCCTCCAACAGCGCCAGACGCGACAGGCCGCGCTCGACCGCGGCGAGGCACTCGATTTTTTGGCGGGAACCAGAACAATCCGCGAGGGCGACTGGACCTGCGCGCCCATCCCGGCCGATATCCAGGACCGGCGCGTCGAGATCACCGGGCCGACCGATCGCAAGATGGTGATCAACGCGCTAAACTCCGGCGCGAAAATTTTCATGGCGGACTTCGAGGACGCGAACGCACCGAAGTGGACCAACATGATCGAGGGTCAGATAAACCTGCGGGATGCCATTCGGCGCTCGATAAATTTTACCAGCCTCGAAGGGAAAGAATACAAACTCAAAGAGGAAGTGGCGGTCCTGATGCCGCGACCGCGCGGCTGGCATTTACTAGAGAAACATCTTCTTGTAGATGGCGCGCCGATCTCGGGCGGGCTTTTCGACTTCGGTCTCTACTTTTTTCACAACGCCAAAGAACTGCTCGCGCGCGGCAGCGGTCCCTATTTCTACCTGCCGAAGATGGAAAGCCACCTCGAAGCGCGCATCTGGAATGATGTCTTCAAGCTGGCCCAGGATGAGCTCGGCCTGCCGCAGGGCACCATCCGCGCGACGGTCCTGATCGAGACAATCCCGGCGGCTTTCGAGATGGATGAGATCCTCTACGAACTGCGCGACCACTCGGCCGGACTGAATTGCGGACGCTGGGATTACATCTTTTCCTGCATCAAGAAGTTCAGGAAGAAAGCGGACTTCCTCCTCGCGGACCGTGCGCACATCACCATGACGACGCACTTCATGCGTTCGTATTCGCTTCTTTGCATCCAGACCTGTCATCGGCGCAACATCTTCGCCATGGGCGGAATGGCGGCGCAGATTCCGGTAAAAAACGATCCGAAAGCGAACGACGAGGCTTTCGCCAAAGTGCGCGCTGACAAGGAGCGCGAGGCGACGGACGGCCACGACGGCACCTGGGTCGCGCATCCCGGGATGGTGCAGCTCGCGCTCGACGCCTTCGATCGTTTGATGCCGGCGCCGAACCAGATTGAAAGGAAGCGCGATGACGTAGCGGTCACGGCAAAAGACCTGCTTGATTTCGGCCCTAGTGAACCAATTACCGAGCAGGGCCTGCGCACAAACGTGAGCGTGGGCGTGCAATATCTCGAAGCCTGGCTGCGAGGCAGCGGCGCGGTTCCCATCTTTAATCTGATGGAAGACGCGGCCACCGCAGAGATCTCGCGTGCGCAGGTCTGGCAATGGATTCGTCATGCGAGCGGCGTGTTGACCGATGGACGCAAGGTGACGAAGGACCTTTTCCGCAGCGTGCTCGATGAGGAGTTGGTGAAGATCCAGGGAACACTTGGAACCAAAAAATTCGCCCAGGGAAAATTCGACACGGCGCGCGCTCTTTTCGACAAGATCACGACCGACGAGGAGTTCGTGGAGTTCCTTACGCTGCCCGGTTATGAGAAGCTCGACTGAGATCCATCTATGAACACCAAAAGCACCAATTCCAATCACGCGGCTTCACCTAATTGGGAGATGGATCCGCGCTGGAGCGGGGTCGAGCGCAGCTACTCCTCAGGCGACGTGCAACGTCTTCAAGGCAGCGTGGTCGTCGAGCAGACCCTCGCTCGCCGCGGCGCGGAGAAGCTCTGGGAACTCCTGCACACCGAGGACTTCGTCCCCACGCTGGGCGCGCTGACCGGGAACCAGGCGGTGCAGCAGGTGAAGGCCGGGCTGAAGGCGATTTATCTGAGTGGGTGGCAGGTGGCGGCGGATGCAAATCTGGCCGGCCAGATGTATCCCGACCAAAGCCTTTATCCGGCAAACAGCGTGCCGGCGGTGGTCAAGCGCATCAACCAGGCTTTGCAGCGCGCCGACCAGATCGATCACGCCGAAGGCCAGAATGGGACCGATTGGTTCGCGCCGATCATCGCCGATGCTGAGGCTGGTTTTGGCGGCCCGCTCAACGTTTTCGAGCTGACGAAAGCAATGATCGAAGCAGGCGCGGCCGGCGTTCATTTCGAGGATCAGCTCGCGAGCGAGAAAAAATGCGGCCACATGGGCGGCAAAGTCCTTGTCCCAACCCGCCAGGCCATCGCACACCTGATCGCCGCGCGGCTGGCGGCAGATGTTTTAAATGTGCCGACCCTGATCGTGGCGCGGACGGATGCGAACGCGGCCGCGCTGCTCACGAACGACGTCGATGAGCGCGACCACGCTTTTCTCACCGGAGAAAGAACGGCGGAGGGTTTTTATCGCGTGCGCGCGGGACTCGACCAGGCCATCGCGCGCGGAGTCAGCTATGCCGCGTATGCCGATATGGTCTGGTGCGAGACGAGCGAGCCGAACCTCGCGGAGGCCAGGCGTTTTTCGGAAGCGGTGAAGACGAAATTCCCCGACAAGCTGCTTGCCTACAACTGCTCACCTTCCTTCAACTGGAGGAAGAAGCTGGATGCGGCCACGATCGGCAAGTTCCAGCGCGAGCTCGGCGCCATGGGCTACAAATTTCAGTTCGTGACGCTGGCTGGTTTTCACGCGCTCAACTACAGCATGTTCAAGCTCGCTCATGGCTACCGCGACCATGGGATGGCCGCCTATTCCGAGCTGCAGGAAGCGGAGTTTGCGGCGGAGGCCAATGGCTACACCGCCACGAAGCACCAGCGTGAAGTGGGCACCGGCTATTTCGACGCCGTCGCCCAAGTGATTGGCGGCGAGGACTGCTCGACGACGGCGCTGCGCGGATCAACCGAGCAGGAACAGTTTCATTAAGGCGCGGCCTGCCGCCTAAACTGCGAGACCCGAGGGATGAGCGCCGTTGTTCATGCCTCCGCGCCTCTCCTGACTGACAGCCGTCTAGCGGCGCTAAGCGCGGAAGCAGCACACCGCGCCTTCCGGAGATACCTGGAGCAGTTCGACGCCATCACCCGGCAGGCCCGGGAACGCTTTCTCGCACGAGATTGGCCGGGCAATTATGCCGACGCAGCGAAACGACTGCACCTCTACAGCGTCGTCTTGAATGATTTGACGAAGGAGATCGAAAACCTTTTGGGCGCCCGACTCTGCGAGCGCACTCTCTGGGCTGCGATCAAGGCCGTTTACTCGGCGTTGATTGCGCAGAGCGCCGCCTGGGAGATCGGAGAAAGCTTTTTCAATTCACTCACCCGCCGCGTTTTTGCGACCGAAGGTGTCGACCAGACAATCGAGTTCGTGGACACAGATTTCGATGCGCCACCCACCACTTCCACCACAGGACATCGGGGCGTCTATGAGAACGCGCCTCTCGCCGACTTACTCTTCGAGGCACTGACGACAACCTCCGCCGGTGGCTTTGACGAAGGGTGCTGGCACGACCTGCGGTCCGACGTCCGTCTGGCGGCGGCGCGAATTGAAGGAGCTTTTCCCGACGCGAAGCTGCCGTCTCGCGTTCGCCTTGAGCTTGTCACGAGCGCATTTTACCGAGGCCGGGGTTCATTTCTGGTCGGTCGCGCGCGCGCTGGCGAAACGGCCGTCTCCATTGCCCTGGCGTTGCGACATGCGGAAGACAAGGGCGTTTCGCTGGATGCGGTGCTGACGGGGGAACGGGAACTCTCCATCCTGTTCTCCTACACGCGCGCTTACTTCCGGGTGAACGTCGAGTGCCCCTTCGAGCTGGTGCGCTACCTGCGCGAGTTGATGCCGGGCAAGAGGCTGGTCGATCTTTACAACGCCATTGGCTTTCATCGGCACGGGAAGACGGAACTTTACCGTGACTTTGTCGCCCATCTACGACGGTCGGAGGATTCGTTTGTCGCGGCCGAAGGGACGCGTGGCATGGTCATGCTCGTCTTCACGTTGCCGAGCTATGACGTCGTCTTTAAACTGATCCGGGATCGGTTCGATTTCCCAAAAGACAGCAGCCGGCGCGAAGTAAAGCAGCGCTATCGGCTCGTTTTCGAACATGATCGTGCCGGCCGCCTGATCGAGGCGCACGAGTTCGAGCATCTCCGGCTGGCCCGCGCTCGCTTCGATTCCGCCCTGCTCGTCGAGTTGCTCCGTGACGCTGCCGATACCGTGCGGCTGGAAGGCGACGATGTGGTTGTGGCGCATGCTTACGTGGAACGCCGCATCCGGCCATTGAATTTGTTCTTTCGGGAAGCTGAAGCCGAAGCGGCCGTGGCTGCCGCGCGTGATTACGGTCAGTCGATCAAAGACCTCGCGGCTTCCAACATTTTTCCGGGCGATCTTCTGACCAAAAACTTCGGTGTGACGCGGAATGGACGGGTTGTTTTCTACGATTACGACGAGCTCTGCTTCATCACAGACTGTAACTTTCGCGATCTCCCGCAGCCCACCACGCCCGAGCAGGAGATGGCGGCAGAGCCCTGGTACTCGGTGCGGGATAACGACATTTTCCCGGAGGAATTCCCAAATTTTTTGGGAATGCCGGAAGTCGCCCGGGAAGCGCTCCTGGGCCGGCACGCCGATCTTTTCCACGCGGAATACTGGCGCGGCGTGCAGCGTGAACTTAAGGCGGGGGAAATTCCCGAACTCCTTCCTTACGGAGCCGAGTGCCAGTTGCCATCGCCGGCAGGTGGCCCTGAACTTTTGTGAAGCACCGCCCAAGCGTGGCAACCCTACCAGCGCCGATTTGAGGGAAGACGGCTGTTCGTGCCGACGAAGATGACGAGAAACACAGAGAGCACTGCCCTTGGCGCGATCACTGGCTTCATCGCCGGTGTCGTCGCGACCGGTCCTATGACGGTGGCGATGATCTGGTGGCATCGGCGACTGCCGGCGCACGAACAGTATCCACTGCCGCCACGCGAGATCACGATGAAGCTTGCGCGCGGAGCCGGCCTTTCTCAGATGAGTTCTGAAGCCAGATCGGCGGCTACGTTGCTCGCTCACTTCGGGTATGGCGGTGCGGCGGGAGCGATCTACGGGGCGGTGAGCGATAAGATTCCAGGGCCTGGTCTGTTGAAAGGCGTCGGTTTCGGAATGCTTCTCTGGGGCGGGAGTTATCTAGGACTTCTTCCCGGAACAGGCATTCTAAAGATTGCGACCGACCACCCTGCGCGGCGGAATCTCTTGATGATCGGTGTGCACGTCGTGTGGGG
>JACCXA010000229.1 GCA_013697365.1 Chthoniobacterales bacterium | reverse complement strand
CTGCCTCTTCAGCTCCTGACATGAGTGGCTCTTCCTGCGACTGGAGCCACGCCGCGAGCGCTGATTTTTCATGAGCGGGGAGTCGCCCGATGGCTGCCTGGATCTCCGTGATCGTGCTCATTCGATTTCAGGAATTTGTATCATGAAAAGTTCGTGATGGCGAGGCGCCATCACCAGCACGCGAGGCGCGTGCGCTACCCAGACTTCCTGCCGCGTTGCCGCGGGCATCTTCTTCTAACATCCTGATTTCCTCTGTTGTTGAGAAGCAGAGGAAGCCGGTATGCCGACAGCCCACAGCTCTCATTCTTCTTTTTCGCGAAGAAGTTTTGTCGAGCCGTCCTGAAGAAGGTCGCCGGTCATAGACCGTCGCTACAGGAGCAACCCGAATGAGGTGAACCGGACGAATATTCTGGCTCCTGGCTTCTGGCGTCCGCCTCAATGGCGTCCGCACACCTTCTTCCCGCCTTCACCCCCGAAAACGTTCGGGAATTGGCTTCTGGGAAGTCGTATCCAGTTACAGCAGCGCTACTGCTCCCGACTCTCACGGGATTTCTCGCGCCGATTCACTGATCAAACTCGCAAAGAACTGGCGGAGAAGTAGCGTCTTGCGCTTGGCGCCTCAAGATTTATTTATGCAGCCCCGATCCGAACGAACGTGACGACGTTTTGACCTCCCCGCCTTCTCCTCTCAATCTACTCGTGACCGGCGGTGCCGGCTTCATCGGGTCTAATCTCGTCCTTTCCCTCCAGGAAAAATATCCGGACGCGCGCCTGACGGTGATTGATGATTTCCGCTCGGGCGATTTCAAAAATCTTGCCGGTTACACAGGCGACTTCGTCGCGGAGGATTTGGTCAGGCTCGACTGGGAGAGGCAATTCCGTGGAGAGAAATTCGACGGCATCTTCCATCTGGCTTCGATCACTGACACTACGCTGCACGATCAATTCGCGCAGACCCACGACAACGTGGAAGGCTTCCGGCGGTTGCTGCAATTCGCCGGGCCAACCAAAACGCGCATCGTCTACGCCTCCTCCGCCGCGACCTACGGAAACGCGAGCGCGGCGAGCAGGGAAGGGAGCGGCGCTGCTCCGTCGAATGTTTACGCGTTTTCGAAGGTAATCATGGATAACATCGCTCGCCGCGCGGCGGGCGCATCGAGCGAGTGGAAGCTGGTCGGCCTGCGCTTCTTCAATGTCTACGGCCCGCGGGAAGCGCACAAAGGCGTGCCCGCGAGCATGGTCTACCATCTCTCGAAACAGATGCGGGCCGGGCAGCGTCCCCGCATTTTCAAACACGGCGAGCAGAAGCGCGACTTCGTCTACGTGCAGGACATCGTGCAGGGTTGTCTGCGGGCCTTCGAGGCGGAGGAGAGCGGCATCTACAATCTTGGTTTTGGGCAGCCGCGCTCCTTCAACGAAATGGTGCAGATTCTGAACCGTTCGTTAGGCACAAACCTGGAGCCGGAATACATCGAGAACCCCCACGCGCATTATCAGAATTTCACGCAGGCTGACCTGATGGCGGTGCGAAGCGCGCTCCATTACCAGCCGGAATACCCGCTCGAGAAGGGCGTGGCGGATTACATGCGCTGGTTGGATCCCGCCTGATCAAAGTTGCCCAAGCAATGAAAGCCAAACGCCGCTCAAAAGGCCCTGAGGAGATCAACGCCGCGCTCGCGGCAAAAAAAGGTCCCGTCGCGAAATTCATCGCGAGGAATTATCGCCACTTTAACGCAGCCGCGCTGCTCGACGCAGCCAAGGGGTACGAGACACATCTCGCCGCCGGCGGCAAAATGCTGATGACGCTCGCGGGCGCAATGTCGACCGCCGAGCTCGGCATTTCGTTGGCGGAGATGATCCGTCGCGACAAGGTGCACCTGATCGTTTGTACCGGCGCGAACCTGGAAGAGGATATTTTCAATCTCGTCGCGCACGATCACTACGAGCGAGTGCCGCACTACCGGCAACTCACACCACGGGACGAGCAGCAACTGCTCGCCCGGCACATGAATCGCGTGACCGACACGTGCATCCCGGAGATGGAGGCGATGAGGCGGATCGAGAAGGCGGTTCTCGAAGAATGGACCGCGGCCGACCGCGCCGGGGAGCGTTATTTCCCGCATGAGTTCATGTACAAGATTCTTCGCAGCGGGAAGCTGAAGAAGAGCTACCAGATCGATCCGAAAAACTCCTGGATGGTGGCGGCCTGCGAGAAGAACCTGCCGATCGTCGTGCCGGGATGGGAAGATGCCACGCTCGGTAATATGTAT
>JACCXA010000224.1 GCA_013697365.1 Chthoniobacterales bacterium | reverse complement strand
GACGCGTGAGGAAGCGGTCATGACCCGGCCAGCAGCGAGCAGCAGCACCACGACCACCCGCTCGACCGGCGGCTACTAGTCGAGCATCAAGTTCGCCTCGAGAAGGGACACGCGTTGCGTGTCCCTTTTTTATTGCCTGGAGCTGGAGTCGTCGGCGCTGATTTCAGCTTCGCTTTCCGCGGCGTCCTGACTGACGACCGGCGCGATTGCTTGCAATTTCTCCGCGCCGCGAAGGTCCATCAGCTTCACGCCCATCGTGTTTCGGCCAACGGCGCGAATCTCTTTCACGCGTGTCCGGACCATCTGGCCTTTGGTGGTGATGAGCATCAATTCATCATTGTCCGTTACGGTGAGCGCGCCAACGACATTGCCAGTTTTCTCGCCGGTCCTCATCGTGATGATTCCCTTGCCGCCGCGTGACTGCCGCCGGTAATCGTCGAATGGCGTGCGTTTGCCGATGCCATTTTCGCCCGCGACCAGCAGCATCGCGTTCATATTGACGACGGCGGTCGCAACGACCACATCGCCCTTCTCCGGCCGAATTCCCCAGACGCCAACAGTGTTCCGCCCTTGGTCGCGCAGCTGTTCTTCGTGGAAACGGAGGCTCATCCCTTCCTTGGTGATGAGAACAATCTCGTCGTTCCCATTCGTGAGCTTGGCATCGATCAGGCAATCGTCGTCCTCAATTTGGATTGCGATGATTCCTCCCTTCCGGACGTTGCTGTAATCGGACAGGTTGGACTTTTTCACAATGCCGGAACGCGTCCCGAAGACGATGTGGAGTTCCGGATCCCACGTTTCGTCCACGATATTCGCCCCCATGCCGGACTTCTTGGCCTGGACTCGGATCGTGGCGGCGATCTTTTCGTTGCTGCGCAGCTCGAGAAGATTGGCGATAGAGCGGCCTTTCGAGGCGCGACCCATTTCTGGAATCTCGTAGACCTTCTCAACGTAAGAGCGTCCCGAGGTGGTAAAAAACATCAGGTAATCGTGGGTAGTGGCGGTAAAGAGATGCTCGATGAAATCGCCTTCTTCCTCTTCGGTGGCACCCTCGCGCGTGGTCATTCCGATCACGCCTTTGCCGCCCCGCCGCTGCGCACGGAAAGCGCTGACCGCGGTCCGTTTGATAAAGCCACCATGCGTGATGCTGATGATGCAGCCTTCGTTCGCGATGAGATCCTCCATGTTGATCTCACCTTCGTCAGGAATCAGCTGGGTGAGGCGCGGCGTGGCGTGCTTATCGCGCAGGTCACGCAGCTCTTTTTTGACGATCTCAAAGACGCGCGACTCCTTGGCCAGGATATCGCGCAGATCCTGGATCGTCGTGATAAGATCTTTGTATTCGTTAATGATCTTCTCACGCTCGAGACCGGTCAGCTGATATAGACGCAGGTCCAGGATCTGGTTCGTCTGGTGTTCGCTGAAGGCGTAGCGCCCCTCGACCAGGCGCGCCTCATTGCGGATGAGAATTCCGATCTGCTCGACCTGGCGCCGGGTGAATTCGAACGCGAGCAGTTTCACTCGCGCTTCGTCGCGGTTGGCCGAGCCGCGGATGATGCGGATGAATTCATCGAGGTTCGCCAGCGCGATGAGATAGCCTTCAAGCGTCTCAGCGCGCTCTTCGGCTCGACGCAATTCGAAGCGCGTCCGCCGAATGATGACCTCGCGGCGATGCTCGATGTACGCCGTATTCGCGTCCTTGAGATTCAGGAGCTTGGGTCGGCCGTGATCGATGGCAAGCATCGAAGCGGCAAACGAACTCTCCAGCGCGGTGTGCTTATAAAGGTTGTTGATGACGACCTTCGGATTGCCGTCGCGTTTTAACTCGATTACAACGCGAGTGTTTTCATCCGATTCATCCCGAATCGCCGTGATATCGGTCAGCACCTTCTCGTTCACGAGCGAGGCGATCCGCTCGACCAGGGTGGCGCGGTTCACGTTGTAGGGAATTTCGGTGATCACGATCTGCTCGCGATTACCTTTGAGCTCCTCCACCCCGGCTTTGCCGCGCACCTTCATACTGCCACGACCGGTTTCGAGATATTGCTTGATCCCGGCGAGTCCGCAGAGCGCGCAGCCCGTCGGAAAGTCCGGCCCTTTCACAAACTTCGACAGGCTTTCGATCGTGATGTCAGGATCATCGATCTGCGCGCAGATCCCATCGATGACTTCGCCGAGATTGTGGGGCGGAATGTTGGTCGCCATGCCGACCGCGATTCCGGTACCGCCATTCACAAGCAGATTTGGAAACGCTGCCGGAAATACCGTGGGCTCTGTCCGCGTCTCGTCATAGTTTGGGACAAAGTTAACCGTGTCTTTGTCCATGTCGGTCATGAGCGCCGCGCCGAGATGCGTCATGCGCGCCTCGGTGTAACGCATCGCCGCGGGGGGATCGCCTTCCACTGATCCAAAGTTGCCCTGCCCGTCCACAAGCGTCTCACGCATGGCCCAATCCTGCGCCATGTGAACGAGGGTGGGGTAGATCACCGCTTCGCCGTGCGGATGATAGTTACCGCTCGTGTCGCCGCAAATCTTCGCGCATTTGCGATGCTGCCGGTTCGGGAAAAGCGACAGATCGTGCATCGCGTAGAGGATGCGCCGCTGCGATGGCTTTAACCCATCCCGCGCGTCCGGCAAAGCGCGCGAGATGATGACCGACATCGAGTAGTCGAGGAAGGAGCGCGAAACTTCCTCGGAGACGTTGATCAGTTCGATCTTTTCGTTGGGATTATACATTCACTTTCCTGCCGGTTCAGCGCGTGGGAGAGCGTGTAAGAAGTAGGCGTCAGTTTCCTCATGCGAGCAGACGCGTCCTTGCTCGCACCAAAAGCGGAGGACATCTGGGCAAACATCGTAGCCGCTTGGCCAAGTCAAGGCACCATGATCGACGAACGCTTGGTCAAAGAACTGCTCGTCCTGCAGCGCTTCGACCACAGGTCCTTGTTCCATTCCAACATATTGCCCGAAATCGAGTTCAGCGACTAATCCATCGGCGTATGAAAAAACGATGCGGAAGTCGCCGTTGTGCCGCAGCGCTTTAAGGTGAGACCTCATTTGAGCGGTTCGATGCGGTGAAGCGGCAGACGGTCTTCGCGCCGACGCCAGTTCTCAGTTAGTTCATCGCGGTGCAGCTCTGTCCATTCGCGCACCATGGCGAGCGCTCTGGTAGGCAGACTCCCTTCGAGGATTAGTCCGGTGGCAATCACAACCTGGGCTTCGTGCTCGGCATATTGTCTTGGAAGTGCGGCGGCAGATGCTCGTTGTAGGTCATCGAGATACGAAGTCCGTAAAAGCGGCTGAGTTCAGGCACTTGCTCCGATCACACATCCAGATTCCGGACGTTGAGCGCATTGTCCTCGATGTATTGACGCCGCGGCTCAACGACATCGCCCATCAACCGGGTGAACATCTGGTCGGCCTCAACGTTGTTGTCGTCGTTCAAGTCCACCTTGAGGAGCTTGCGTTTGTTGGGGTCCATGGTGGTGTTGAACAACTCTTTCGCGTTCATTTCGCCCAAGCCTTTGAAACGCTTGATCTGCACGCCGCGGCGCCCAATCTCGACGATCTTCTGGTGGATCTCCGGAATGGAGAAAAGAGGGTGGGCGACTGCCTTCTCGCCGTCGCCTTCGATCAGCTCAAAGATGGGACGATCGCTCGCTGCGTAGTGGTCCACTTTGAGCCCTTTGCGCGCTAGTTCCGTCATCAGCTTGTGGACCGTGGTCGACTCGTGCAATTCCACCTTTCGCGCGCGCCGCCGGACGCCGTTCGACCGCACGGTCGCTGGCACCAGGGGAAGAAGCTCCTGACCCATTTCTACATCGAACAGATTCAAATCAAGGTTCTGCTCGTGGAATCGCCGCACCTCTTGTTCGTCCTGAAAATAGTGGACGCTCTCGTCGTTCCCTTCGCGCACTTTCACGAGGTAATTTGGCAGCTTACCGCTCTTCGTTTCGCGCTGGCCGAGGAACGTCTCGAAATCTCCGCCGTGGCGCCGGATGGACTCGCTGAGCTTGGCCAGCTTCTCCAACGACTCGAGGATGTCTTTGAGCTGGGCCGTGCTCAACTCCTTTCCGTCGGCCAGGTTCTTCAACCGAACATCCTCCGAACCTAACGAGATCAAAATCTTGTTCAGCTGCACGTCGTCGTCGACGTATTCCTCGCGTTTCTTGCGCTTGACCTGATAAAGCGGCGGCTGGGCGATGTAGACCTTTCCGGCCCGAACCAGCTCCGTCATCTGCCGGTAAAAAAAGGTGAGCAGCAAAACGCGGATGTGAGAGCCGTCCACGTCCGCATCGGTCATGATAATGATGCGACCGTAGCGGAGCTTGGAGAGGTCAAAGGTTCCTTCCTCTTTTCCGCCGTCCTTGCCATCTTCTTTCGGTTTGCCGATGCCTGTCCCGATGGCAGTGATCATCGACTGAATTTCAGTGTTCTTAAGCGCCTGATCGAGCCGTGCTTTCTCGACGTTGATAAGCTTGCCGCGAATCGGGAGGATTGCCTGGTAACGCCGGTCGCGGCCCTGCTTGGCGGAACCGCCGGCTGAGTCACCCTCGACGATGTAGAGCTCAGTGAGGTCCGGATCGCGCTCGGAGCAATCAGCCAGCTTACCGGGGAGGCCACCGCCAGTGAGCGCGCCCTTACGAATTGTCTCCCGCGCTTTGCGGGCGGCTTCCCGAGCGCGAGCGGCTGTCAGGACCTTCTCGAAGATGCGCTTCGCGACCGTCGGGTTTTGATCGAAGAAGGTCATCAACCCTTCATAAACGACCGAGTTCACGATCCCATCGATCTCCGTGTTCACGAGCTTCACCTTGGTCTGCGATTCGAAGCGCGGGTTCGGCAATTTGATGCTGAGGACGCAGGTTAGTCCTTCGCGCGTGTCATCGCCCGAGATCGCCGGATCCTTGTCTTTCACGAGGCTGTTCGCCTTGGCGTACTGATTGACGGCCTTCGTCAAGGCGCCGCGGAAACCTGTCAGATGCGTGCCTCCATCCGGATTTGGAATGGAGTTCGCGAAGCAAAGGATCTGATCATTGTAGCTGTCGTTATACTGCAGGACCACGTCGACGAAGACCTCGTCGCGCTGCCGCGAAAGAATGACCGGCTTGGGATGAATGACAGTTTTGTTCTCGCCCAACTGCCGGACGAACTCCTCGATGCCGTGCTTGTAGAAAAATGTCTCTTTCTTCGGAGACTCGCCGCGTTCATCCGCGAGCGTGATTTCCAGGCCAGGGTTTAAAAACGCCAGTTCGCGCAACCGGCTGGCCAGCCGTTCGAACTTAAATTCCACCGTGATCGTGAAGATGGTCGGATCGGGCAGGAACGTGATCAGCGTCCCGGTCGTCTTCTTGTTTTTTAGTTCCCCGATGACTTCCAGTTTCTGCGTCGTCTTCCCGCGCTCGAAGCCCATGTGATAAACCCTGCCATCGCGTGAGACCTCGACCTTGAACCAGTCGGAAAGCGCGTTGACGCACTTCGCGCCTACGCCGTGCAGGCCGCCAGAATACTTGTAGGCGCCCTGTCCAAATTTACCCCCTGCATGGAGATTTGTGAGGACCAACTCGACGGCCGGCATCTTGAATTTCGGATGCATGTCCACCGGAATTCCGCGGCCGTTATCGCGAATCGACACCGACCCGTCGACGTGCACGACGACCTCGATTTTCGTGCAATAGCCCGCCAAATGTTCATCAATCGAATTGTCGAGGACCTCGAAAACACAATGGTGCAAGCCGCGTTCATCCGGGTCGCCGATGTACATGCCCGGGCGTTTTCTGACAGCTTCCAACCCTTCGAGTTTATCGATTTGCGCAGCATCGTATTTCTGGCTTTGCGCAATCCCGGTTGCCGCATCCCGCGTGGATTTACCGAGGGTAATTTCGTCCTGAGCTTCGAGCATAAAACGACAGAGAAACTGCCGACTCAAAACCTAGGTGATAACCTCAGGAGGGACAAACACTTTCTGTCTGTAATTCGACCCCATTTTCCGCAACAGATTGTGCCGGGGCGGTGAGCGACCCACACTATCTTGGGCTTTTGTGGTTCCAAGAAGGACAATGGCGATGTCTGCCTCCCAGACGACGCTTGACCGTCCCGCGTCCGGCCTCGAACCTTCCTCTGCAATGCGCTGGCAGACGCTCTACGAAGGTCGCTGGATCTTCGCCATTCTCGCAGCGTTAGCTGTGATCGCATGGCTCTTTCTGCCGTGGCTTTCGCTGCTCTTTGTCGCACTGATAATTTACACCCTCGCGTTTTTTCGGGATCCGGAGCGCAGCTCACCTCGAGACGTCGTCAGTGTTGTCGCGGCCGCGGATGGGGTCGTTGCTGACATTGTGGAGATCGAAGAAACGGAGGTGGTGAAGAGGACGATGAGACGGGTTGGGATTTTCCTCTCCGTTTTCGATGTCCACACCAACCGCGCGCCGATCGACGGGAAGGTCATTTACCGACAACACCGCGAGGGGCTCTGCCTGGATGCGCGGAGCGCTGATTGCTCGGGCAAGAATGAGTCAATGACGTGGGCTTTCGAAAACCCGCGGACGACTTTGGTCGTGAAGCAACTCACCGGTGCGATCGCGCGGCGGATCGTTGGCTGGTCGAAAGTGGGCGATAGTCTGCAAAAGGGCGAACGTTTTGGGATGATCCGATTCGGCTCCCGGACGGAAGTGTATCTCCCGCTGGACGCGACGGTGACGGTCAAGGTTGGTGAACGTGTTGTCGGCGGCTCGAGCGTGATCGCGCGGTTGCCGGAAAAATGAACGACAGCGGACCAAAAATTTACCTGCTGCCGAATCTGATGACGGCAGGGAACCTCTTCTGCGGATTCGCGGCGACGCTGAAGATTGTGCAAGGGGCTCTTCTCCAGAGCAGCAATCCAGACGCGGCCGCAGCCCTCTTTCACACCGCCATCTGGTACATCCTCGGCGCCTGCATTTTTGATTTGCTCGACGGTCGGCTGGCGCGGCTGGGCGGCCAGGATAGCGCCTTTGGACGCGAGTTTGACTCGTTAGCCGACACGGTCTCATTCGGGCTGGCGCCTGCCTTGATGGTGTACCGGATCGTGCTGGTTGATTTCCCGCGCGCTGGCTGGGTCGTCGCCTTCGTCTACCTACTTTGCGGTGCTCTGCGGTTGGCGCGCTTCAACTGCATCGCCGCAGTGGGCCCGGCAAAGGGTGCGGATAAAAACTTTCGCGGCTTTCCGATTCCCGCAGCCGCTGGGCTGATCGCGTCGCTCACGCTTTTCATGCTTTGGTGGCTCGGTGAAAAGGATCACGAGATCGGCCGCGCGAAATGGGTCCTGCCTCCGCTCATGCTCTTCCTCTCGTTCATGATGTTCAGCCGTTTCAGCTACCCGAGCTTCAAGGGCCTGAGCTGGCGCTCCACGCGGTCGCTGCCGCGCTTCCTCGTCATCAGTGTGGTTCTGATCTTCACGGCGATGAATTATGAATGGATGCCGGCCATTCTCTTCCTTTCGTATTTGCTCTACGGCTTCGCGCGCCCTTGGCTATCGAAAGCCTGGCGACGTGAGATCGAAGAAGAGACGGAAACTGAAACGGATTCCGTGGAGGGCGAACCGGCGGAAGACGCGCCGTAGATTGCCCTAGGAATTTAGCTGCGCGAGAACTTCGGGATCGCGCACGTCAGCCCACTCGCCTGAAAGTTCGAGGGCCTGCACTCTCTTGCCGGAGATCGCCAGGTCGCGAATGGCATCGGTCAATTCAAACTCGCCGCGTGGCGACGGCTGTAAGCGGTCGATGTAATCAAAGATGGTCGCCCGGAACATGTAGATGCCGGCGTTGTACCAGGGACTCGTCGGCTCGCCCGGTTTCGGTTTCTCGCGCAGGTCTGTCATCTCAAATCGCTCGTTTACAAAAACGGCGCCGCCCTGGCTCACGTCTTCGTTTCGTTTCACGCTAATCATGGCTTCGATCTCCGCTCGGGGTGACGTGAGGCGTTCATAGTTCGAGGCGTCCACCAGAATGTCGCCGTAGCTCAGGATAAATGGGTCTGGCCCGCAAAACTCGCGGGCCAGGGCCACGACCTTCCCCGTGCCATCCTGCACCACCTGCGTTTCGTAACCGATCCGAACGCCGAAGCGCTCCCCCTTTCTGAAAAATGCGCGAACAACCTCGGCTCTCCAACCGACAATGAGCATGAAATCGGTGACACCCGCGGCGGAAAGACCTTCGATGATGTGCTGAAGGATCGGTTTGCCCCGCACCTGCAACATTGGTTTCGGAATATCACTCGTCAGTCCGCGCATGCGAGTGCCGCGTCCGGCAGCCAGCAACACTGCTCTTGTGATTTCTTTCATCTCTTCACTTGCGCTTGCACTTTAACCTTCACCTGCACTTCTCCGGCGTGGGGAGTGTAGGTGCATGTGCGCTGCGCGCGCACCCTTTCATTTGCAATCTCGCTTTGATCCGTTCAGCGTCGCGCGATGCGCATGCAGTGGCTGGGAAAATATCGTGAAGGCGGCCTGCTCATTATGCGCGTGGCCCTCGGCGTTCTCTTCATCATCCTGACCGGCCCAGTCCTGCTTTTCCCAGCGCGCTGGCCGGCGTTTGGAAGTGCAATTCGAAATTTGGGGCTGAGTTCAAATTTTTCCTTCTGGGGTTTTCTGGGCGCTCTCGCCGGATGTCTGGGCGGCGCGCTCATCATCTTTGGTTTGTTCTTTCGCCCTGGTGTCTTGCTTGTTCTCGCGATCACCATCGTGCACATGCTCGGCGTGCTGGACCGCTCCGGCTCGCTGCGGCCAGCGTTGGCTGCGGTCGAGTTGTGCCTGATCTTGACCGGCCTCCTGTTCGTCGGGCCGGGCAAATACAGCGTCGATAAGAACTGACGATTTCTTGAACTGCAGCGACGATTAAGCTGCCGCGGGCGCAGCGGCACGCGGCGCCGTGGAAAGCCCGGGGCCGTTCAGGTCAATCGGCTCGGTGTTCAACTTCAGCCCGGACGGGCCATCAATGTCCTCGCCACGCCGCTTGTTTAGCATGTCCAGCTCACGGCGGAATTTCCCTTTGTTCGAGCAATTGAGCATTGCTGTCTCGTCGCAGATTAAGTCGGCCTCGCACGCCTTGAGCAGCGATTGATCGAACGAATTCCAGCCCAGCGTGCTGCCCGCTTCGATGATCTCCTGGAAGCTTTTGTTCTCGGATTCCCCGTAGAGAATTGTCTCACGCGTGCGCAGGCTGCTGCCCATGATTTCGCTCACCATCAGGCGGCCGCCGCCTTTTTTGCTGACCAGGCGCTGACTGACGACGTAACGGAGCGTTTCCGCGAGCCGTTGCCGGAGCTGTTGCTCTTCCTCGCGGCTGAACATGCCCAGAATGCGGTTCACTGTCTGCCCTGCGTTGATCGTATGGAGAGTGCTGTAAACCACATGCCCCGTCTCCGCAGCAGTCATCGCAATTTCCATCGTCTCGCGGTCGCGAATCTCCCCCACCAAAATCACTTTGGGCGCTTGTCGTAAAGCGGCGCGCAAGCCGTCGGAGAAAGATTGGAAATCTTTTCCAAGCTCGCGCTGGCTGATCACCCCGAGCTGGTGCTGATGCATGAACTCGATAGGATCTTCCAAGGTCACGATGTGGATCGCTTGCGTCAGATTCAGCTCATTTAACATCGCGGCCAGGGTTGTGGTCTTGCCGCTGCCGGTGCCTCCCGTTAGGAGAACGATGCCGTTCTTCTCCTTGATGATCTGGCGGAAAATCGGAGGCAGCCCCAGTTTATCGAGCGTAGGAATCTCGGATTGAAGTTTTCGCATGACGATCGCGAACCGCCCGCTCTGTCGAAAAATGTTAACGCGAAAGCGGGCTACACCCTCGATCGCGTAGCTGCAGTCGCACGACCCGTTCGTAGTCAGGTCGGAAGTGAGACGTTCGTTTCCATCGATCATGAGCCGGCCCAGTTGCTCGATCAATTCGGAGGTCAGAACCGAGCCGGGAGTATCGATCGGAAAGTCTTGCAAGCGGCCGTGCACTTCGATCAGCGGCGGCTTGCCGGCGACAAACAGAAGGTCGGAAACTCCCTCGCCGCTTTGCAGCATTCCGGTGAGAAGTGCATCGGCCAATCGTTTATCCATCGCGGGCACGGTAAAGCTAGGATCATGCCGACAGGGGTGGGACGTCTCGGGCGAGAATCCTGACCCGGCTGACAGACCCTGCTCGAGGCTAGCGCTAGAACTTTAACGAAAACCCGCCGTAGTAATTGCGCCGCGCGGCCGGATCGATGCCGGTGTTGGTGATGCGGGCGTAGTAATCCTCGTTGAAGACATTGTTGATGCCCGCGTTCACGCTCACGATCTCCTTGTAAATCTTCGCCTCGGCCGTGAGATCCCAAACAGCGTAGGCTGGCACCGTCCGCTCCGCGGTGTTGGTGTCGTCGGCAAAGGCTTCATCTACAAACGTGCCGAGAAACGCCACCTTCCATCGGTCCTGCAAGCGATAGATGAGCCCGGTCCGGATGAGGTAATCAGGCGCAAAGCGCGGCGTCTTCCCATCGAGGGGACCACGGACGAACTCGGCGTCGAGCAAGGTCGCGTTGGCGTAGAGACTGAGCGACCCGATCGAATCCAAAAGGCTCTTCCTCTTCGCGTGATCTTCCGCTCCCTTTTGGACGGAACGCTCCGGCAGAAGGCGATGGTGCGAGTCGATCCAGCCGATGAGATCCACCTCGCCCGCAAACTCGACTCCATAGTGCCGGGCGCGGCCGACATTCGCGAGTGTGCTGCGACCACCGGGGAGAGCAATCGTCCCGATCTGGTCGTCGAAATCGAGGAGGAACCCGCTCACGTCCCACGTCAGCCAATCTCGCGGGGTTCCGCGGAACCCGATTTCGTATTGGACCGCCGCGCTTTCCTGCAGATCCCGTGGGACTTGGGTGGTGCCGCCCGTTGGCACAGCCTGCGTGAAAATCTTAGGCCGGTACGACTGCGAGATGTTGCCATAAAATTCGACCTTTCGCGCAAATTCGTAGGCGACCCCGAGCCCAAAAATTGGCACCAGCTCGTGATCATCTTCATGGGCGAGCGAGGTCCCAGCCTCCGTCTTATCGAAGTTAAATTCCTCCTGAACACTTTGCCAGACGTTCTCGACCCGCACACCCGGGACAATCGAAAGGCGCCCCCAATGGAACCGGTTCTCCACGAACAGGGGCAAATAGAAGATCTCGCGCTCGCTTTTATTGCGCAGCCCATCGCTGCGATCTGACGCGGTAAACCCGCGGAGATCTTGGCGGGGTGAGGTGGTGTGATACGCCTGCAACCCTCCCGCGATCGTGTGCCGGCCGCCCCAGAGTTCGTAGTCGTGCCGCAGCCGAGCCTCGACGCCTTCTGTGTAAAATTCCTGATCTTCAATTGTCGTCGAGTTAACAGCGGCATTGCGGTCCAGCGAAGGGAGAGGAACTGTGCCAAACCCGCCTCCCCGCTGGCGCACACTGAACCGCGAATAATATCCCCCCCATGCGGTCAGAGTCAGCCGCGTCGCTTCGGAGAAATCCTTCTCCCAGGCCAGCGAAGCGAAGTATCTCCTCAGCTTGAAACGATCGTTAAATCGCGAAGTGGCATCACGGTTCTCGTTATAGTTTACGGCCGTGGTGCCGGTGGCAAAAGTCAGCCCGCCTGGCTCGCCGTGGTCTTCCTCATAGCCTTCCATCGCCAGAATCCACCGGCTGCTGGTGTTCGCGTCCAGCACGAGTTTCACCTGGCCCGCATTCAGCTCGAAATCACTGTTGGCCGCACGAAACCCATCCCCGGAGCGATGATTGTAGTAGGCGTAATATCCGAGGCGCCCGCTGGTGCCGTCGACGTAAGTGAAATTAGAATAGTAATTGTCACTCCCAAATGTGTTCGTGGTTCCAAACGAAAGCGGCCGATCCGGACGGGGCCGGTGGGTGATGAAATTCAGCGCGCCGCCGGGTTGAGGGCCGTAGAGGAGCGCCGCCCCGCCGCGCAGGAATTCGAGGCGATCGACGGTATCAAGCGGCGGCGTATAATACGCCTCGGGATATCCAAATTGATCGGCATGAATCGGGATGCCGTCTTTCAGCACCTGTGTGAATTGGACCCGGTTCGGATCCAGGCCCCGGTATCCGATGCTGACCAGCGGCGTGGTTTCCTCACTCAAATACAAGCCCGGCGTCTTCGCTAGTGCCTGCCGATAGTTGTTGTTCGTGATGCGCGGAAATTCATCCAGATCGATGACGGCTGTCTTCTTGCCCGAATAGATGCGCGTCCCCAGGACCGCGGGCAGATAGGGCGCTTGGATCGTCTCGTCGGATTCTGCTTCGGCTTCGACACGCACTTCCCCAACAGTGACAGCGTCCTGCGCGGCCGCGGCTCCACTCAGCGCGAGGCAAAGGGCGAGCACGAGAATCTGAAGCAGCTTCACGGCGCCCAGCTTAACGAAGCTAGAAGCCTTTGCTCCCGGTGGCTTGCTAACTTTTAGCGGTCGCTTGCGATTAACACGGATTCGTCGCGACGGCCTTGCGCACAATTTTTTTGCGCACTCGTTCGCCCAGGAGATCAAGTGCCGAAACCAGAAGAAACATGTAGAGCAGGACGGTGGCGAATTTGTCCCACTGATAATACTCCTGGTAGGTGTGCAATTGCAGACCCACCCCGCCGGCACCGACGATTCCAACAATCGCGGCGGAACGAATGTTGTATTCAAGCATCCAGAGCGAGTAACTCCAGACGAGCGGCTTGGCGTGTGGCCACAAGCCATACTGAAATGCCTGAATCGTGCGCGCCCCGAGAGCCCGCAGCGCCCGCGCGACTTCCACATCAACGGACTCAAACGCGTCGCTGAAGAACTTCCCGAGGTACCCGACGCTGTAGAAGGTCAACCCGATCACACCCGCGAGCGGGTTCGGGCCCACGATTGCGACCGCGAGCAACGCCCAGATAAGACTGGGCACGGTGCGGATTCCATTCATGAGCAGGCGCGTGATGAAAACCAGCCAGCGCGGCGAAAGCGTTTGGGCGCCTGCGATGGCAATGGGAACCGATGCTACGATCGCAAACGCCGTCGCCATAACCGCGATCTGAATTGTTTCCCAGAGCCCGATGAGCGTGCGGCCCGTGACCGAAAGATCAGGCGGAAAAAATGTCCCAAGAAAGCCGCGGATGTTCGCGAGATAATCCAGGTCGCGACCCGAACCACGCAGGACCCCGGCCGAGCTCACGATCGCGAACAAGAAAAGGAGGAGCGAGATATTGAGCACGCCGAAGTGCTCATGCCACTTCAGCGCGATCGGCGGAACGTCAATCCGCCCCGGCGGCTGCCGCGGTGGCTCAGTTGAGGGAGGCCGCATGAATCACCCGGATGCGCCACTTCTCCGGATTCATTGGATCGAGGCTCAGCGCGTAATCGGCGAATCGCTCGAGCAGAGCCGGATCGTGCAGCACGCAAAAGACTGTCCGCTGTTTGTCATGCGCTTCGTGACGCAGAATGCCAAGAACATGTTCGCAAAGGTACGCGTCCAGATTCGAGACAGGCTCATCGGCCAGCAACAGCTCCGGTTCCTGAAAAAGGGCGCGCGCGACGGCGGCGCGTTGTTGTTCGCCACCGGAAGTGTCAGCTGCGCGACGATGAAGATGCGCAGCGAGGCCCAGATCTGCGAGGAGGAGAGCCGCCTCCTGTTTATCCGCGCGGGGAAAATGAAACAACGTCTGCCACCAGGGATAACGCCCGAGGCGCCCACAGAGGACATTCCGAAGGACACTGCTGTTCGGCGACAGGAGGAGGTTCTGGAAAATGATACCGACGCGCTTCTGATATCCGGAGGCCTCGTGCAAGCAGCCCGCGTTGCAGGAGAAGGTCAGTTCCCCTTCCGTGGGCGTCGTCAGTCCGGCGAGGCAGTTAAGCAGGCTCGACTTGCCGACGCCCGACGGTCCCACCACCGCGACGACGCTGCCGCGCGGCACTTCCCAATTGAGATTCCGAAAGAGCCAGCGGTCGTTCCGCTTCAGCCCGAGGCCCTTGATGGAAAGATGCGGCGACAGCTTCGGTGCCGCCACCGCGCCAGGTAGTGAGACCTGGCCTGGAGAATTACTTTGCATCACCCAGAAACTCGAGCGCCTCGCGGATCGCTTTCAGATGCGCTTCCGCGTCGACCTTCACGAGCTTCGAAGTGAAGAGCTTGTCCCGCAATTCTTCGTTCTCCTTTTCGTTCATCGACTCCAAAGCCTTTTGCAGTTTGTCACGATCGGCTTGCGACATACTAGAGCGAATGGCGATGACATGTGTGGGCACGGGCCCTTGCTCCGCCACCTTTTTCAATCGGGCGCGCTGCTCGACGGTGAGATGCTTGTCTTTGTCGAGCACGTAATAGCTCACCGCTGCCGCTTCCGCCTGCCCGTTCAGCACGCGCTCGACCGCGGAGACGTAGCCCGTGCCGTAGAAAAGATTGCCCACGCCGAAAAACGCCTCGGGGTTCGGCTCCTGCAGGAGCCCCTTCCGCTTCAGATCGTAAACGGGAAGGAGATAACCGGATGTGCTCGTTTTGCTGGCAAATGCGACCGGCTTTCCGCGTAAATCTTCCACTTTCGAATACGGCTTTTCCTTCAGCGCGAGCCAATAGCTTTGATACGAATTACGACCGTCGATCTCACCGGCGAGCAGGATCTCTGCAGCATTCCGCTTTTGGGCCACGACCATGTCAGTCGCGCTCAGGTAACCAAGATCCACCGTGCCATTCGCAAAGCCTTCAATGATGACCGAGGACGAGAGCGGAACGATCACTTCCACTGGCTTGCCAAGTTGCTTCGAGAGAAAGTCGGAAAGCGTCTTGCGTTCCTGGAGCATTTGCTCCGGATCCTTGTCCGGCTTGAGCGCGATCACGACTTTGCCGTTAGAAGGCTGCGCCTGCGCGGAAATGGCGAGACCAAGCATAACAGCGAGAAGAGTGCAGCTGAAGAAACGAAATCTCATGCGACCACTATACTGGACTCGGCGCGCTCTGCTGGCGGCAGGTTGCGGATTTTTAGCGCTGACTTGCTGAGGGGCGAGTGCGACGCCAGAGACGTGAAGCGGCGTCGAAGGTCTTTTGCAGGAGTTTCTATGGAACCTTACCTGTTTAACGTCGCCCGCAGGCGGAGCACGCCGTCTCGGCTGTGCGGAACCCGGCGTCTCGCCGGGAAATTGGCTACGCGGTAAAGCCCCCGAGCGGGATCGAGCAGGCGAGACGCCCGTTCGCCGCGCAGCCGGGACGGCTGTGCTCCGTGAGCGCGTCTGATCTGTCCCTCCAGACGGCGAAAGCACGCCGCTGTCTTGTGAATGGGCTGGAGGGCGGTAGGTTTGCCGATGCGGCGGAAGAACGGAGGGTTCACCCTGATCGAGATCGCGGTCGCGGTGTTCATCATGCTCTTGATTATGCTGCTCGCCGTCCCAAGCATGAACGGTGTCATGGCCGATCGGAGGCTGCGGAGTTCGCTCGATAGCTTGAACAATCTCGTGCAGCAGGCACAGCAACGAAGCGTCACCGAGCGACGTCCCTACCTGATCGGATGGGAAAATGACCGGCTGGTGCTCCGGCCCGAGGCTTTGAAGAAGGGCGAAGCCCCGGAGCCGATGGCGACGCTCAATGTCGCCAGAGGTGAGGCGTTTACGCTGAACCTACCAGCAGCACTGACGGAGGACCCGGCCGCGCAATGGGCGTTTTGGCCAACGGGAACATGTGAGCCTGCGATCATCACTTTCATAGGCGCGAATGGAAGCTGGACTGCGGCTTATTCTGCCCTCACGGCGCAGCCACAATTAACCAGCTATGCCGCGCGGTAGAGCACGGCGGCGCGCCTTCGCGCTTTACGAGGTCTTGATCGGCGTCACGATTTTCATGGTCGGCACCCTCGCGCTCGGCCGGTCGGTCCAGAACTGCATGAACGCGTCTGTGCTCAGCGCGCAGGAGGATCGGGTCCGGCAGATCCTTGCGAACCGAATGGCGGAGATCCAGGCCACGCCCGGCCTTCCAGAAGTAAAAAAAGAAGGGAAGGTCGAGAGCGGCTACGGGCCGGTGAAGCTGACCCAGGTGGCGGTGCCCGCCGGGTTGAAGAACGAAAAGGAAATCGACCTCGGTGGAATCATGCAGGTCACGCTAACGGCGGATTGGTCGCGCAGCGGTGTGGCGCAATCGCGGAAGATCGAATTTTATGTTTACCGCGCCGGCTAGCCGTTGGAAGCCCGGTGGCTTTACCCTCCTCGAGATCACGCTCGCGGTCGCAATCCTCGCGATGATGTCGCTCGCGATCTATCGTTTTGTGCAAACGAATTTGTTCGCCTTGCGCGTCTCCTCGGAGAACAACGTTGTAGACGCGCAATACTCCGGCTTTGAAAATCTCGTCACTGCGGAATGGCAAAATCTCCCGACGGGCCAGGGCGCGTTAACGGGGGAGCCAATCAAACTGAACGACCGCGCGCGTGACGAGGTCACATGGACATGCACCGCAGGTCCCGGTTTGATGACACGCTACGCGGCGGGAGAGTATCGCGTCAGCCTGAGATTGCGCCCGATGGGAAAAGAGAGCGAACGGCTGGAGTTGGGGCTGGCGCGCAAGGCGAAAGCCGACGCGGAGATAGGGGAGGAACGGGAAAGCTGGGTGCCGTTGCTCCCGGATGTGCAAAGCGTGCAGATTCGTTACTTCGATCCGCGCGTAAACCAATGGATAGATCGATGGGCGGACACAATGGCTTTACCGCGGCTGATCAAGCTGGTTATCGGACGGGCGAATAGCTCTGTGCCTTGGGAAACCGTAATCGCCTTGGGACGGACGCCGCTCTGATGAATTCATTTCATCGCCAGCAGGGCGGTCGTTCCCGCCATCGTTGCTCTGGCGCGGCTCTAATGCTCTCGCTTTGGGCGCTCTTCGTCCTAAGCGCGATGATCATTTCCTGGGCCCTTCAGATTGATTCGCGCCTCCAGCTGAACGGCAATGCCGCGCGCGTTATGGAAGCGGAAGCAATGGCGTGTTCCGGCAGCGAGATCGCGCTCCATCCCGCTGTCACCCCCGGGTCGCCCATCCTGCGCGGTGGCATCAGCCGCACCCAGACTTATGCAGCGCGCATCACCGGGGAAGGCGGCCGCTTGAACTTGAACTGGCTGGTCGCGGGCGAAAACCCAGCTCGCCTGGAATTGCTCCGAAAGTATCTTGAAACGCAGGACATCGATCTGAACGAGCGCGACCACATGATCGATTGCCTGCTCGATTGGGTGGATCCCGATAACCTGGTGCGGTTGAATGGGGCCGAGGCGGATGACAACTACCGCCCGCGCAACACGCTCTTTCCGCGTGTCGAGGAGTTGAGACAGGTTCGCGGGTGGGAGGAGTTTACAGCTCGTCCCGACTGGGACGCAAATTTCACGGTCAACAGCACCGGCCCAATCGACTTGGCCTGGGCGCCACGCGAATTGCTTCTCTCTCTCCCCGGAATGACGGAACCCCTCGTGGATCAATTTCTAACCTTTCGGCGCGGGCCGGATGAGATCGATGCGACCGAGGACGATCCTGAATTTAAATCAATCGAGGACGTTCGCGTCTCCCTCGGGTTCTCGACCGAACAATTCAAGCAGCTCGCTCCGCTGGTCGGTTTTCGGGATCAGGTCGTGCGCGTGATGAGCGTCGGAAAATCGGGTGACGTAACCCGAACTGTGCAAATGGTAGTGCGCAAAGCCGGGAATGCACTGCAACTAATTTCCTGGAAGGAACTCTGATTTTATCGATCCCGCAGCCTCACCAGTGTTTTTGATCCCGTCCGCGCACGGCTGGAATGTTGTGCAGTTGCGGGGGCAAAGCACCACTTGGGACGTGCGAAGTGTGGCCAGCCTGGAAGAGGCGGTGCCGGTGTTGAACGGGACGACGAATCTCGTGCTCGGCCTGCCGGTCAGCGCCGTGCTCGCGCAAAGGCTGCGCTTGCCCACGGCGGAGGCGGGCGAGTTCGGCGAGATGGTGCGGATCCAGATCGAGAAAGCACTGCCCTACTCGACGGAGGAGGTCACGACCGATTTCGAAGTGATAGAGCGAACGGCCGAGGGGAGCGTCGTCTCCGCGGTTGCGGTCCATAACCAGAAGCTCTCGGAACTGGCCGCTCCGCTTCTGTCGCGCGGAATTATTCCGAGCCAGGTTACGGTTTACGCGGCACAACGCGCCGCGACCCACGCGGCAGCCGGACGCGCGTTCCTGATCTATCCGGAAAACGAAGCACTCGTCTGCGCAATCAGTGAAGGAGGGAAGATCGGTTTCACCCGCTCTTTGGAGGGAGCGGATTCCGCGCAATTGCAACGCGATCTTCCGCAGCTTGCCCTCAGCGCGGAGCTACAGGGAATCGATACCTCGTTCCCGGTCGTGTTGCTTGATGAAAGTCTGTTCGAGCTGCGCGAAACCGTGCAGGGACTCTTCGCGAGCAAAGCCAATCTCATGGCGGTAGAGGCACCGCCCGCCCTCACCAAACTCAATCTTCTTCCGGACAGCTGGCGGCAACAGCGCGCCGCAGTCGTCCGGCAGGCGGAATGGAAGAAGCGCATCGTTTGGGCCAGTGCCGCGTACGGCGTTCTTTTGCTGCTGTTGTTCGCCTATCTCCTCGTCCTCCGCTTCGAGGTGGGCCGCCTTGATGGCCGGATCGCGCGCGATGAACCGAACACCGAATTCGTCAAGAAAACCGAGGCGCGCTGGAGGGCGCTCGCGCCCGCGATCGACCCGCATTTCTACCCGATCGAGGTCCTGCTGCACCTCTTCGAGAGCCTGCCCTCGCCCGACGTGCAGATCACGGCTTACAATCAATCGGCGCGCCAGATCTCGGTCGATGGCGAAGCTAAAACGGCTGCGCTCGCGTACCAGTTCGCGGACGCGGTGAAGAAGAATCCCGAGCTGGCGACGTTCGTCTTTAACATGGCGGCGCCGCGCATTCTGCCGAACGATCACGCGCAGTTCCGTCTGGAAGGGAAACCGAAATGATCCCCGCCTGGTTCCATCGCCTCAATAAGCGAGAGCGCATCCTCTCGCTCATTATCGCGGCGACACTCTTCGGCCTGCTGAATCTGTACATCTGGGGCTCACTGCTCGGTTCCTTGCGCAGCGCGCAGCAGGATGTCTCGGCGCGCAAAGCCGTCCGCGCACAGCAAAACGTTTTCTTACGCGAGCGAAAGATGTGGGAGAAGCGCGACGAGTGGCTGAACAAATTTCAGCCCGAGCTGAAAGGGCCCGTTGAATCATCCACCCTGCTGGATCAGGCCAAACAAGCCGCGGCCAGGCACAACATCCTGCTTGAAAACCCCGGGATCGGTTCGAGCGAATCGACGCCGATCTATCAGACGGTCTCTGTTTCGATCGATACCAAAAGCCCGTGGCCTCCGCTCGTCCGATTCCTCTATGACGTGCAACAACCGGAATCGTTCGTAGTCTTCGAAAGCGTAAATCTTCAGATTGATTCCGCTGACCCCACCATGATGCGGGGTAAGTTCAAGATCGCGCGCTGGTTTGCCCCCAAACAATGACCATGAAAAAGCATCTCCTCCTGCCTTTTTTCACTGTTCTTCTAGGGAGCAGTCTCTCTGCGGCGGAAGACGTCCCGAAGCCGGCTGCCTTCGCGCGCTATGAGCCGATGATGATTCGCTCCCCCTTCGCGGTCGCGACCGCCGCGGCGCCTCCCGTAGTGGTCTCGAATTTCGCGAAAGATCTCTTCATCGCGAACGCGGCGCGTTTACCTGATCAAGGCGTTGTCACCCTTACGTCCGTGACCGACAAAAGCATGAAGGAATACCTCACGACGAAGGGCCCGAACGCGCGTGGCTACAGCATCTCAAACATCGAATGGTCGGACCGCGTCGGCGCGACGAAAGTCACGATCGCGAAGGATGGACAATTCGCGACGCTGACATTCAACCAGGCACTGCTCAACCAGCCCCTGGCGGCCAATCCTCCCCCGCCGCCGCAGCAGCAGCAACCCCAGCAACCACCGCTACCTGGGCAACCAGCGGGAGCGGCCATTCCTCTGCCTTCCAACGCCAATCCAAACGTGATCAAGCCAGCGCCGATTCCAACTTTGCCGACTCCACCTCCACGCGTGCGCGGGGTCATCCAAAGGAATCCTGCGGCGGTCGCTACTCCCACGCCGGACGCAGCCCTCGCGGACGAATAGGCGCCAAATGTTTAGGCGCCGGTCGTTCCCCGATCAAGCGCCAGGAGGGTCGTCCGTGGTATCAGGCTTCCGATCGGGGCCAGCCGAATAAAGGTCGTAACTCGTCGGATTTTTCCGGCCGGGGGAGAGGTAGATATAGTTATTGCTCCACGGATCCTGCGGCAGCTCCTTGAAAAGCTGATACCAACGCGTCGGCTTCGGATCACTATCCGGCGGCGTCACCAACGCCTGTAACCCTTGCTCCGTCGTAGGGAGAAAACCGTTCACGCTCTCGTATAACTTCAGTTGCGTGGAGATCGACTGGAGGTCCGCCTTCACGCGCATGTCCTTGGCAATGCCAGTCGTGTTCCCAAGTTTTGAAACGGCGACTCCGAGAATAATGACGATGATGCCCACCACGAGCATGATCTCGAGCAGGGTGAAACCAGCCTGATTTCTCTTCCGTGTTTTCATTGGAGTAAATTTTTAGCGCAGCGGAACCAGCTGATAATCCAGCTTCTCCCAGAGATACTTTAGCTGAATCTGAGT
>JACCXA010000160.1 GCA_013697365.1 Chthoniobacterales bacterium | reverse complement strand
CGTGCGACCGGGGCGCACTTACTTCACGCACATTTCGCACGAGCTGCCACAAACGTCGGAAGCCGGCCTGCCGGCGAACACCTTCATCGCCTACGATGGTCTTAAGCTGGAGCTTTGACCTGAGCGCGGTTCGGAGAGGGCAGGCTGCCAGCTCGCAGGTCGCGCCAGCCTGCCGCGACCATCTGGGCGCGTTGGTAGAACTCTTCTGCATCCCACGCCCCGGAGTGTTTCCACCAGGCTGCCCGAAACGGCAGGCTGGCAGCCTGCGCTCCTCAGCCGTTTTCGCGGCGTTGTCTGTCGCGATTGCCGTTTGCCATTGCGCGCGCGCGGAAGCGCCGCTTCAGCCGGCCACGGTCGTCGTCTTCAACAGCAATATTCCCGAGTCCTTCGAGCTCGCAAAGTTCTACGCGCAAAAGCGCGGCATTGCGCGCGATCATCTCGTGGGGGTTGCATGCTCCTCGGAGGAAGAGATCAGCCGGCAGGATTATGAACGCAGCATCGCGGAACCGCTGCGCAAGATCTTCGCCGAGCGCAAATGGTGGACTCTGCGCGAGCCAGTGGAAGAGCGACCGGTGGTGACCTCCAACTCCATTCGGTTCGTCGCGCTCATAAAAGGGATGCCGCTCAAGATCCGCGCCGAAACCGAACCGTATCCCGGCGACAAAACGCAGGAAGGACCGATCGGGAGCCGGAACGACGCCTCGGTTGATTCCGAACTGGCGCTCCTCGGACGTTTTATTCCGGAGATCTCAGGCGCGATCATAAATAACTATTACAAAAGCTATCGCGGCATCCGGGAAGGGGGTGATGCCGTCCTCATGCTCGTGTGCCGGTTGGATGCACCGAACGCAGCGACTGTGCGCCGGATGATCACGGATGCGATCGAGACAGAGAAGACCGGGCTGTGGGGCCGGGCCTACGTAGATGGTGCGCATAACACTGGGGGCGGGCTTCAACTCGGCGATCGCTGGATGAGCGAGATCGTGCGGCAGCTCCGCAAGGTCGGCGTGCCGGTAGTCTTCGAGGATACGCCGGCTGTTTTCCCGGAAGGCTATCCGATGAGCGAGACGGCGCTCTATTACGGATGGTATGCGGGGGAAGTGACCGGACCATTTGTGCAGCCGGATTTCCGCTTCACCCCGGGAGCGGTCGCGGCCCATCTCCATTCCTTTAGCGCAAGCACCCTGCGCAATCCGGACGCGCATTGGGTCGGACCGCTGCTGACGCGGGGTGCGGCCGCCTCGGTCGGGAATGTCTACGAACCATATCTTCAGCTCACCACGAATCTCGATATTTTAAATGATCGTTTACTGCACGGGTTCACCTTCGCGGAAAGCACCTACATGGCCACGCCGGCGCTCTCGTGGATGACGGTGATGGTCGGCGATCCGCTCTACCGGCCGTACGTCTCCTGGTTGCAGATCGACTCCAAGCTCGATACGACGAAACCGGCTTCCGCCTGGCAGATGTATCACGATTTCGCCGTGCGGAATACTTCACGCCCCGCGCCCGAGTATCGCGCCGCCGCGCGCGAAGCGGCTTCGCGCGCTAAAAATGGTCCGATGATCGAGGATCTGGGTTTGATGGAGGCGCGCGACGGGAATCATCAGGGGGCGACGAGTCATTTTTTGCAGGCGCGAACGTTGTATACGAAGCGCGATGACATTCTGCGCGTCGTCCTGGAAGAAGCGGACAGTTGGATCAAGCAGGACAAACCGCGACGCGCCCTCGAGCTGGTGCGGAGTGTCCTGAAGATCGTGTCGGATGGGCCGAGCGCTGCGCTCTTGAAGAAGGTGGAGCAGGAGCTGAGTCCAAAGCCGGTGCTGACGCCAACGCCGACGCGGTGAGGAGCGGAGTGTTTCGGGAGGGGAAAACATCGAACACCGAACATTGAACATCGAAGGCAGCTAGCTGCCGTCCCCTCTCCACTTCGATGTTCAATGTTCGCCTTTCTCTCATCCCGACCGAAGCGGAGCACATTGGAGGAATCTCACGAGCCGCTTCGATGCCCGTCACCGCGCGGAGCCACCGTCCGTGGCTCGCGCGAGATCCTCGACTTTCGCTCGGATGACAACGAGCTATCGGATGATCCCGCGTTCGCTTTTCTCGATGAAGTCCAGAATCTGCGTGATCTCCGCGTTGCCCGGCAGATCGTTCCGCACTGCCTCGACGGCCTGGCGCGTGTTTAACTTCGAGCGGTAAATGAGCCGGAATGCTTCCTTGATCCATTTCACGCTTTCCGGAGCGAAGCCATTCCGCTCCAGCCCGACCAGATTCACGCCGCGAATTTCGGCCGGATTGCCATCCGCGATCATGAAGGGGGGGACGTCCTGCACGATCTTTGAGCACCCCCCGGTGATGGCGAAACGCCCGATGCGGCAGAATTGATGCACCGCGGTTAACCCTCCCATGATGGCGTGGTCTCCGATCTGGACGTGCCCGGCGAGCGTTCCGTTATTCGAAAAGATCACAGCGTCTCCGACGACGCAGTCGTGGCCGATGTGGCTGTAGGCGAGGAAATTTCCGAAGCTCCCCACGCGCGTTTTTCCTTCAGCCGACGTACTCCGGTTCACTGTCACAAATTCGCGGAATGAATTTTCGTCGCCGATCTCGAGGTAGGTCGGTTCGCCCTCGTATTTAAGGTCCTGCGTCTGCTGACCGATCGAGCAGTATGCGTAGAATTTATTGCGCGCGCCGGCGCGCATCGGGCCGCAGAGCGTGACGTGATGCTGCAGCCAGCAATTCGCCCCGAGCACGACGCCGGCTTCGATGATGCAATACGGCCCGATGATTGTGCCGCCCCCGATCTCGGCCGCGTGATCGACAATCGCCGTGGGATGAATTTGCGCGTCTCTCATGCGCTCTCCTGTAGCGGCGGTCTATGACCACGGAAGGCCTGTCGCCACCGTCCAGTCTCAGGCCTTGGCGTCGTTTTCTTTGCGCGCTTTCGGCGGTCATAGACCGCCGCTCCCAGGGACGAAGCGCAGCGGTCGCAGACCGCCGCCAGAGGGGCGGGCTCCATCTAAAGAAAGGTAAACATCAGCTCGCCCTCGGAAACAACGGCGTCGTTCACCGTGCAATGGCACTTTGCTCTGGCGAGACGATTGCTTCGCGCCTTGGTCAATTCCGCATGAATGAAGAGCGTGTCGCCTGGAAAGACCGGCTTGCGAAATTTAACGTCATCCGCGCTGATGAAATAGCCGATCCGGCTCGAGCTCTTCGTGATCTTCATCATCAGGATGCTCGCCACCTGCGCCATCGCTTCCACCTGGAGAACTCCCGGCATGACAGGATGACCTGGAAAATGGCCGGCAAAATAAGGCTCGTTGATCGTAACCGATTTTACACCTGTGATTTTCGTTTCACCCTCAAAGCCCACGATTCGGTCCACCATAAGGAACGGGTAACGATGCGGCAGGACTTCCATGACCTGTTTGACGTCGAGTCCGCCTTCACCCGGCGGGAAGGCGCGGGGTTGAATGGCCGGGACGGTCTTCGCATATTCCTTCGCGAGCGCGCGGGCGAGCTCCGCGTTCGGGCCATGCCCTGGTTTGACGGCGATGATATGGCCGCGCAGCCGAGGCCCGAAAAGCGCGAGATCTCCGATGATATCGAGGATCTTGTGCCGGACGAATTCATCCGCGAAGCGGAGCGGTTCCTTGCTTAAAACTGCTTCCCCCCGGACCACGATCGCATTCTCCAGACTGCCGCCTTTGATCAGATTCTTCTCCATTAACGGTTGGACATCTTCGTAGAAAACAAAGGTGCGCGCGGGCGCGATCTCGCGCTCGAAGATGGCGGGCGTGATCTCGGTGGAAAGGAATTGCGCGAAGCGTCCGCCGGGGCCGACCTGGGTGCAGGAGATGCGATACTTCTCGTCGGGCAGCACGACGAGCAATGAGCCGCTCTTCGTCTCGATATGAACCGGCTCACGCACGGTGAAGGCCTGGCGCGGCTTCTCCTGCGGGGCGAGGCCCGCCTTCCGAATCACCTCGACATAAGCTCGCGCACTCCCGTCGCCGATCGGCGGCTCATTCGCATCCATCTCGACGATGGCGTTATCGACCCCCATGGCCGAGAGAGCGGCTAGGACGTGCTCGACGGTGTGGACACGCATTGCCCCCTCCCCGATGGTGGTGGCGCGCTCGACCGTCTTCAGGTTTTCGATCCGCGCGTCGATCGTCGGCTCTTCCTGCAGGTCCTTCCGTTTGAATTTGATGCCGTGATCGACCGGCGCGGGTAGCAGCCGGAGTGTGACCTTCTCGCCGGTGTGCAGAGAGGTGCCGCTGAGGCTCGCGGATTTGGCGAGTGTTTGTTGAAAGTCCGGCGCGGAAGACATGGTGGCGTTAGTAACAAAGAAACCCGATGGTGACTAGGAGCGCTTTCGCGGCGCAACTTCGGGGAACGGGAGAGGGTTTCGAATGGACAGACTCATGAAGAAAAAGATTTGGATGGCGCCGGCCAGGAAGAGAGCTCGCGCGGTCCTGGCATTTTGTTGCGGAAGCGTTCTGGCGAGCGGAGCGCACGGCCAGCTTCCCTCAATCCCCACTGGGAACGTAAGCGTGGAATTGCAGGAAGTGGCATCCGGACTTAACTCACCCGTCGAGATAGTGCAGGTAAACGACGGGAGCGGACGCCTCTTCATCGTGGAGCAGGGCGGGCGTATCAGGATCCTGAAGAACGGCGCGATTAACCCGACGACCTTCCTGAACATCGCGAATAGAATCCAGGCCGGCGGTGAACAAGGTTTACTCGGTCTCGCCTTCCATCCCGGCTACGCTGATTCCTCCAGTCCCGGTTTTCGCCGATTTTATACCTGCCAGACTGAAACATCCGCTGGCCCATCGGACTTCACGGTTCCGATGTCGGGCGGGCCTGCCAGCCGCATCGTAGTCACAGAGTGGCAGGTTTCACCGACCAATGCTGATCTGTTCGATGACTCATCGGGCCGCGACGTCCTCCGCTTCAGTCATCCACAGGGTAATCATAACGGTGGCAAAATCGCGTTCCGCCCGAGCGACGGCTTCCTCTACATCGCAAGCGGAGATGGCGGGAACCGAAACGATGTCGGGGACGGGCACACGCCGAACATCGGCAATGCCCAGGACACCTCGAATCTTCTCGGCAAAATCCTGCGCATCGATCCGCTTCTGCCTGCGACGACACCGGGTAGCACGAATCCGATCAGCAGCAACGGGCGATATCGCATTCCGAGCAATAACCCGTTCGTGAACGCCTCGGGTCTCGACGAGATCTACGCCTACGGCTTCCGCAATCCGTATCGTTTCAGCTTCGATCCTGTGGGCGATCGTTTGCTCGTTGGAGATGTGGGGCAGGGTGCGATCGAAGAAGTGGATCTCGTCGAAGCGGGGAAGAACTACGGCTGGAATCGCAAAGAGGGCAGCTTCCTCTTCAACCCTGCGAACGGGGCGGTTTCATTCGATCCGAATCCCAATCCGGCTTTCGTTAACCCGGTCCTCGAATACGATCACGGGGATGGGATTTCGGTCATCGGCGGCTTCGTCTATCGCGGCAGCGCGATTCCCGCCCTCGCGGGCAAATATGTTTTTGGTGATTTCGCGGGCGTGCCCTTCGGCAACGGTCGCATCTTCTTTGGCGACCTCTCGAATGGCATGATTCAGGAGGCGCGGCTCGGGGTGAACCCCCGCCAGCTCGGGGCTTTGATCAAAGGAATTGGTGAAGATCTGGCGGGTGAGATTTATCTTGTGACTGACTCTGGTGGTTCCGCTGGCGGCTCCGTGCAGAGGCTAATTCCAATCCCCGCCACGCCTGCCCTGCTCAATCTTGCCACGCGTGGCAATGTCCAGACGGGCGACAACATTCTGATCGCAGGATTCATCCTGACCGGAAGTGAACCGAAGGATGTGGTGATTCGCGCGCTCGGGCCTTCGCTCAACGTGAATGGCCAGCCGGTCGCCGGTCGGCTGTCGGATCCGACGCTGCAGATCCAGGGCAGTGGGGGAGCATCCGTGGATGTGAACGATTGGATGAACCATGCGCGCAGCCAGGAGTTGATCGACCTCGGCCTTGCGCCGTCGGATCCCCTGGAAGCGGCTGTCGTGGTGACTCTCTCGCCCGGCACGTACACTGCGATAATGCGCGGCGGGAATGACGCGACGGGGATCGGTCTCATCGAGCTCTATGACGTGGAACGAACCGCGTCAGCTAATGCCGTGAACCTGTCGACACGTGGCCTGGTGCAGACGGGCGACGACGTCTTGATTGGTGGCCTCATCGTTGGCGGTGCCACGACGCAACGCGTGATTTTCCGTGCCATCGGCCCTTCGCTGAGCGGTCGGGGCGTTACGGGAGCGCTGGCGAATCCGACGCTCGAGTTAGTGGACTCCTCGGGCACACGGATCGCATTTAACGACGATTGGCGTTCCGACCAGGCGACGGAGATCATTGGAAGCGGCCTTGCGCCGGAAAGCACCGCCGAGGCCGCGATCGTCCGCGCCTTGGCGCCGGGGACCTATACCGCCATCGTGCGCGGCGCGGGTGACACCAGCGGCGTAGCGTTGGTCGAGGTCTATCGGCTCAATCCGTAGCACAAGCTCCCGGCTCGTTCCGCCTAACGACCGCAAGCCGAGCGTGCGAATAACGCGCTTCCGGAGGGACATGCTTCTTGCATGTCCTAGATGCGCGGAAGCTCACCGTGATTTGCCCGCGGTTGCGTCGCGCGAGGCGCCCTCAATCCAGATGACACCAGTCGATCGCGACGCGCTGTTTCTGCGCAAAGCGATCGTGAAAGAACAGCTCCTTGTGCCGGCAGCCGTGCTCGTGCACGAGCTTCGTCACTTTAACATCAAAGCAGCAGTACTCGGCGATCTCCAGCACCCGCCCCTCGCGCCACCAGCGGATCGCATCCAGGCCGGCCGCCGTTTTTTGCACGCCCAGCGTGGCATTCGCGATGGAATCCAAGCCGAGCCGATGGCCGAGCTTCTTCTCCATGTCGATCATCAGATCGGCCGTGGGCAATTCGTGGATGAGGTCGAGAATCGTGTAACCCATCAGGACGTGATAATCGAAGTTGAGCACGTTGAAGCCGACCACCAAATCGGCGCCCCGCAGCCGGTGAATGAGCTCGTTGACCCGCTCTTCGCTGAAAACCTGATACTTGCCCGTCACGGTACTGAAGACGACGCCCACGGACATCCGCATGTTGCATTTGCGATCCCACCCACCCGCGTCGTTCGCCGTGCGCTGGGTTTCGAGGTCGAAGTAGACGATATCGCGCGGCATCGTGCAGTTTGAACAAACCGCTCTGGTTAGTTCAAATCAAAAGCGCCGCAATCGAAGGCCATCATCTGGTCGAGGCCGCTGATTCGGAATTGCTCCACGACGGCGTCATCATCCTGAAAGACATCGATCGACTTTTCGCCGTGCGGTGAAAGTATCACGCGAATTAGGTTTGGAGTTTCGCTGATCGTTTGCAGCGGCAGCCCATCCGCGGTCTTGAGAAAACTTCCGCTCTCATCGTGACCGACCGAGACCTCGACGCTCGCCTTCGCGTCGTTGACCAACAGATTGGGGCCCAGCTTGATCGCCACTTTTTCGGGCGGCGTTTTGCCACCCGTAATGACGGGCTTGGCACCTTCGATTCCGAAATCTTTGTGAGCCAAGATTTTCTTTTCGAAACCGACTTTCCAATCGGAGACGGGTTTGCCGGCTTCATTCTTCGTTTCGATTAACGTCAGCTGACGTAACCGCTGGATGCTCGGGCTCTCTTCGAGCAGGAAAATTTTGTCGTCCGTGGCCGAAGCGCGAATGAGCCGGGGACTGGGTTCGTCAGGAGGGATACTAAGCCGGCGCAGGAATTCGCCCTTGCTGGAAAATTGCTTCACTTCCGCAGTCGTTTCCCCCGCAGCTTGTTCCACGACCCAGACGGTCTCCGCGCGGCCGTAGTCCGCATCCCGGGGCGCAAACAATTCAGGCCAGGAGACAGGCTTTCCATCGTCCAGCACGGCAAGGGTCAATTTGCCGCCCTCCACGCGAAGATTGCGCCGATTCGGAGAGATCAGGTCCGCAAAGTCCACCTCGCCCGAGCCGGCTTCCTCCCAATCGTCCGCCACGCG
>JACCXA010000063.1 GCA_013697365.1 Chthoniobacterales bacterium | reverse complement strand
GCCTTGCATGCTGAGGACGTGCGCGTCACGCCGCCGACGCCGGTGCCGATCATCGACTTTTTCGCGATCATGCCTATCGAGCGCACTATCTCATCCCTGCCGATCAGCTTCGGCGGCGCCGGCTGGCGCGAGATTGTGCTCCAGATTCTCCTGCATAATCTGGCCGGAGTGCGCGAGGGCGTCGCGAACCTGATCGGTTCGCTCGGCTTCCTCGTCATCATCATCTGTGCCCTGCCCGGCGGGCTCATTTATTTCTTCTACCGCGCCAGCGGCACAAAGGGACACACCAGGATGCGCGAGATGAAGCGCGAGGTCGCGACGGGCGAACATGAGCTGGGCGAAGAAAGGTAAAGCGCAACAGGCCGCTGGCACCCGCCGGTCGCCTCTGCGAGGACGTCCTCCTCGACCGTTCGTCGCGGCAACCTTTGCCATGACTGCGGATGGCAAGATCACGACGCGCACCTATTCGCCAGTCGACTTCACCTCGCGCGAAGACAAGCTTCATCTCCTCCGCCAGCGTGCCCTCGCCGATGCTGTCTTGATCGGGCATAGCACGTTGCAAAAGGACAACGTCCGGCTTGGTCTACCGAAAGGTGAGCTGCGAGACGACCGGGTGGCGCGCGGACAAACGCCGTCGCCTTTGCGCGTCATTGTTTCAAACGAGGGCCGGATCGATCCATCGCTCAAGATCTTTCAGTCGGACATTGCGCCGATCCTGATCTTTTCGACGACCCGGATGCCGCGCAAGTTCCAGAAAGCTCTCCGGGACCGCGCGACTCTGCACCTGAGTGATAACGAGTCGGTCGATCTCGCCTGGATGCTGCAGCAGCTTCGTCGGGAATACAAAATCAGGTCGGTCGCCTGCGAAGGGGGAGCGGCGCTCTTTCGCTCCCTGTTGGAGCTGGACCTGGTCGATCAGCTCAATCTCACAATTGCCCCGTTCTTGTTCGGCGGCCATGATGCGCCAACCCTGACGGGCGTCGGCAAGGAGTTTCTGCCGGCGAGTGTGCACTGCACGTTAACCGACATGCGGACAGTGGGTGACGAGTGCTTTCTGACTTACAGGATCAAGCGTAGAGCATCGTAATCGCTGCAAGATTGCCGGTTCTCATTTTGTTTTGCGAGCAGGTAATTCCCGCGCAACTCCGTCCGCGCGGACGGGTTGCTTTGGGTTGTCGGTCACCGGACTGTCGTCGGAGCAGCGAGTTGATCGATCGACCACATGCACAAAGGCAATTCCATCATCATGCTTGCGCCAAAGATGGCTATTTTTGAGACGGCGGCGAACCTCGAGCTGTGGCCACAGATTCTCCCGCACTACCGGTTCATCAAGTATCTGCAGCGGGGTGACGAGCGTAACATCGTGGTGATGGCCGCCACTCGTTCCGGCATTCCGATCTCCTGGACATCGGAGCAGATCATCGACCGCGAGAAGCTTGAAGTCCGGTTTCACCACCTTCAAGCCTTCACGAAGGGGATGCGCGTGGTTTGGACTTTCGACGAGACCCCCGAGGGTGTCTTGGTCGAAATTGTACACGACCTCGACTTCCGCGTCCCGTTCCTTGCCCCAATCGCCGATCTGATAATCGGCGGTTTCTTCATCCATCATATCGCCAGCCAGACGTTGCGGCACATGAAGAAACATCTCGAAGCGCAGGCCTGGCGAGACAATGCGTAACGGATCTCAACGGCGCGCCGTCATTACAGGAATTGGCCCGATCACATGCATTGGGACCGGGCGCGAAGGCCTTTGGCGTGGCATCCGGGCGGAGAAAAGCGGGATTCGACGCATCTCGACCTTTGACACAACTGCGTTTCACGCTCACTGCGGCGGTGAGATCCGCGATTGGATCCCGGAGGCTCATTTTCCACCGCATCGCCTGAAGCGGCTTGATCGCTATGCGCAATTTGCGGTCGCCTCCGCACGAATGGCGCTGGAGGACTCGGGACTTTCCTATTCCCGCGAGCGACCGCAGCATCGTGTCGGCGTTAGCTTCGGGACGGCCCTGGGCGGAATTGCGAATGCGGAAGATCAGCACGCCCATTTTCTGAAGAAGGGGACCCGCGGGGTAAATCAAACGCTGGCGTTGCAAGTGTTCGGCGGTTCCGCGCATTCGAATATCGCAATCGAATTCGGATTTCGCGGCGTGGGGACCACGAACTCAAACAGTTGCGCCAGCGGGACGGTCGCAGTGGGCGAAGCGCTGCGTTATATCCGCGATGACTTCGCTGATGTCATGATTGCCGGCGGGGCGGAGGCTCCGCTGAGTCCTCTTACTTTCGGCGCCTTTGCGATCATCAAAACAATGAGCCAGGCAACCGGTGATCCCGCGGCAGCCTGTCGGCCTTTCGACCTGCTGCGGGATGGCTTTGTAATGGGTGAAGGCGCTGCCTCCCTGGTGATCGAGGAATTGGAGCATGCACGAAGGCGGGGCGCTCGCATATATGCGGAAGTGCTCGGCTATAGTTTGAACAACGACGCCTACCACATGACCTCGCCCTTGCCTGGCGGGGAATCGTGCATTCGGGCGATGCGCGATTCGTTAGAGGACGCCCAGCTTGCGCCAGAGCAGATCGATTACGTCAATGCGCACGCCAGTTCCACGCAGCTGAACGACAGCACGGAGACGATGGCTCTGAAGGAAGTCTTCGGTAAACACGCTGAGCGCATGGCCGTGAGCGGCACGAAGCCGTTTACCGGCCATCCCCTGGGTGCGACGGGCGCTATCGAAGCGGCGATCTGCGCTCTGGCCATCGAGCATAAGTGGCTACCGCCCACACTGAACCGCGAACATCTCGATCCGGCGTGCGACTTGGACGTCGTCCCGCGTCACGGTCGCCCCGCTGAATTGACCTACGTCCTGAGTAACTCCTTCGGTTTCGGCGGTATCAACTCTTGCGTGGTGCTGGGGCGTTTCTCCGAGTAGCCGCGCTCCCCCAGGCGTGTCTTTGGTTGGACATTCCCCCAGACGAACCTTTCCGGGCTGCGGTTTTGAGAACCGCCGTCGTCATGCGAAGGCCGCGCTTACGGAGTCCGCGACTGCAGAAGGTGGATCGCCTAGCGACGCGTGGCCGAATGCGCCCCGGGGTCGAGGCGCTACTCGATCAGATCAGGCCGGTTCTGCCGCGTCCGCTTCAGCGCCTGTTCGTTTCGCCAGGCCGCGATCTCGGCATGATTTCCTGAAAGTAGAACATCCGGCACTTTCCAGCCTCGAAAGTCAGCCGGGCGCGTGTATTGAGGTGCCTCCAGCAAGCCGGTCGAGAAGCTGTCGTCCGCGGCGGATAGCTCGTGTCCCAGGACGCCCGGCAGCAGTCGCGTGATGGCATCCACCACCACCACGGCAGCAATCGCGCCGTTGGTCAGCACGTAATCGCCGATGGAAATCTCTGCGTCGGCCAGATGCTCAGTCACCCGGTGATCAATGCCTTCGTAATGTCCGCACACGATGATCAGGTGCACGCTGTGAGACAGGTCCGCCGCCATCTTTTGCGTGAACGTCTTCCCCTGCGGCGTCAGCACCGCGACAAGGCAGTTCCCAGTCTTCAGCGCCTCGACCGCAGCGAAAACCGGTTCGGGTTTCATGACCATTCCCTGACCGCCACCGAATGGGGCATCGTCCGCCATGCGGTGTTTATCTGTGGCCCAATCCCGCAGGTTGTGAATCCCCAGTTTCAAAGCGCCCGTTGCCTGGGCTCGCTTCATTATGCTCTCCCCCAGGGGCGCGCGGCAGATTTCTGGGAAGAGCGTGAGGATGTCGATTCGCATGATTCCCAACCTCCAGCCTGCACTCGCGCGGGCTTGGCCAACCGACCAACTTTGATTCTACTCGATGATTTCCAGCGTCGCCCGTTGATCGTGCCGCCCGGCCGCGCTTGAGAGCAACGCCCGGATCGCTTGAATCGTTTGCCCATTTCGGCCGATGATCCGTCCGACATCCGTCTGGCGCATCTGCAAGCGGAAGAGCGTCGTCTTCCCGTGGGCGATTTCGGATAGCATCACTTCATCAGGAAATTCAACGAGCTGACGGATCACGAATTCGAGAAATTGCTTCACCGCTAGAGGATTATCGCAGGATTACTCCTTGGCAACACCTCACATGCTCCGCCAAGTGAAGTCAAAAACAGCAACGCCTCTAGCTCCATTTCAGAAGCT
>JACCXA010000054.1 GCA_013697365.1 Chthoniobacterales bacterium | reverse complement strand
GGCTATGACCGCCGAATTTGTCTCTAGGGAGAGGACGCTGGCGGAGGTTCTTCGCCGGCTGGCATCGCGTCAGCAAGGTCCAGGACATTTGAGTCTAGTTCTCCAGAGTCCGCGGCCGCTGGCAGTTGGACTGCCGGCACTGGCGCCGTCGGCAGATATCTCCGGCGCAACTCATCAGCATTCGGCAATTCGTCGAGATTCCGCAGCGCAAAGTGATCGAGAAAAAACTGCGTCGTCTCATAGAGTAACGGCCGCCCAGGCACCTCCGCCCGCCCCCCGATCTTCACCAGCCCGCGCTCCATCAAGCTTTGCAAAACTCCATCCACCGCCACTCCACGGACCGCTTCAATATCCGCGCGAGTGATGGGCTGCCGGTAGGCAATGATCGCAAGGGTCTCGAGAGAAGGCGGGGTCATTCGCGCCGGCTTGGCCGGGGGGAAAAGGTGTCGCACCCACGGCGCATAAGCTGGATCGCTCGCGAGCTGCCAGCCATCCGCCTTCTCGACCAGCTGAAAGGCGCGGCCTTCCGCGATGAATTCAATTTTCAGACCTTCCAAGGCTGCCGCGATCTCGGCTTCGTTCGCCTTCGTAAACTCGTTAGGCGCAAGCGCGTCCTCGCCTCCACCTCCCTTGATCGCGGCCAACAATTCGCGCGTCGTGAGCGGTTTTTGCGCACTGAAAAGCAATGCTTCGAGGACGCGGGATAAAGTCATAAAAAAAGATGAATCTGGAAACCAGGAAGCCGGGAGAAAACGAAAATCATATGACTCCCATCCTGGTTTGATGGATTCCGGATTACATCCCGATCTCGCTCTGGATCGCAGCCGCGATCCGGTTCGCCTGCCGGTCGATCTGCGCAAATTCGCGACCTTCAATCAGTAATCGGATCTTCGGTTCCGTGCCAGAGTAACGCAGTAGGACACGCCCTTTCCCGGACAGCTCTTTTTCGGCCTCGCCCACCAGCTTCATCACAGCCGGCATCTCGCCCAGCGGCGGCTTTTCTTTTACGCGCAGATTGCGCTGCGCCTGCGGATATTTTTTCAGGCAAAGCTTCAATTCGCTCAACGGTTTACCGGTCGCGCGCATGATCCGGAGGATCTGCAGCGCGCTTACGATCCCGTCACCGGTCGTGCTGAAGTCGCGAAAGATCATATGGCCGCTTTGCTCGCCGCCGAGGTTGAGATCGCGCCGCACCATTTCTTCAATCACATAGCGATCGCCCACCTTGGTCCGCAGCACCTTCCCTCCAGCGCTCGCGAGCGCCTCGTCCAACCCGAAGTTGCTCATGACCGTGGCCACGAGCGTGTTTTCGCGCAATTGCTGCGACCCCAAAAGATCGAGCGACGCGATGGCCAGAATTTCGTCGCCATCCACGACCTCGCCGTTCTCATCACAAAGCAAGACTCGGTCGGCATCGCCATCGTTCGAAATGCCGATCTGCGCGCTGCTTTCCTTTACGATGCGCTGAATCTCCGCGGGATGAGTGCTACCGCACTTTTTGTTGATGTTGGTCCCGTCAGGCTCGTTGTGCTCGACGATGAGATCCGCCCCGAGCTCGCGCAAAATACAGGGCGTCGATTTGTAGCCGGCGCCGTTCGCCACATCGACTGCGATCCGCATCTTCTCCAAAGACATCCCGCGCGGGAAACTTGCCTTCGCAAACTCCACATACCGTCCCAGTGCATCGTCGATGCGTGTCGCGCGCCCAATCTTGCCCGCCGTGGGCCGGACCGAATCAATCTCGCCCGTAAAGACCAACTGCTCGATCTGCTGTTCGATCTTGTCGTCCAGCTTGTAGCCGTCGTGCCGGAAGAATTTGATCCCGTTATCCTCGTAGGAATTATGGGAAGCGGAGAGGACAATGCCCGCATCAGCCCGCAACGAGCGCGTGATGTAAGCGACGCCCGGCGTCGGCAACGGCCCGATCACGAGCACATCGACGCCAAGCGAGGTGATGCCCGCGACAAGCGCGTTCTCGAGCATGTAACCGGAAAGCCGCGTGTCCTTTCCCAGGACGATTTTCGGACGCGTGCCGGCCGCATTCTCGCGCGGATTGAGTTGCGTAAAGACATGCGCAGCTGCGCGCCCCAGCTTGAGCGCCGTCTCAGCCGTCACAGGTTCCACGTTCGCCACACCGCGCACGCCGTCGGTGCCGAAAAGTTTATCAGGCTGAGCCACAGGCGGAGATTGAACCGTGCGGGGAGCGATTCGTAAATCGGAAACTCCGGCGAGTGTCGCGTCGCTTTCTGGCCAGGCGGTCGGACCGCTTAATGGACGCGAAGAAGCACAGCGGTCTGCACGAGCAACTTCCGCCGCAGGATGTGTGGCAGGTGTTGCGTCAGCATCTCGAGCGCCTGGACTACGAGGCGCGGAAGGACGCGCAGCAGGCGTTCCGAACCGAGGTGGCCAGTCGTGAGGGGATTCGTGAAGAGAACCTGCTCCGCCACTTCCAGCCCGGCTTTCGCCGCCAGCTCCGCGATCTCCTCCGGGTGGAGCAGGAAAATGTGGCCATCTGCGTTCGGCTGGAATTGCGCCGCCTCGAAGACAGACGGGTCCGCGCAGTCGGAGAATTTTGGGAGCCTATTCTTAAAGTAGGCGCCGTTTGGCGTCGTCATGATGATGTAACCGCCGGGCCGGACGAGCTGCGAAACTTTGCGCAATAGTACGTCCGGATGAGCGACATGCTCGATCACTTCCGTCAGCAGGACGGCGTCGAATAGATCCGGGAAGGAAAGCTCCAGGACATTCCCCGGCGCGTAGGCGACATCGCCGTGTTCGTGTTTGAGTTGGACGTAACCGGCGAGTTCTCCGCGCAGATCATTCCATGTGACGCGATACCCCTTTTCGGCCAGCGCGAGGGTAAAGTTTCCCTGTGCCGCTGCCACATCGAGGATGCGCGCGCCTGGCTGGAGAAATGAGTCGACAAGCCGCAAGGCTCGCTCGCGTCGCGCCGCGTAAGCGTAGGCGTAGCCGAGGTTATCCGGCTGGCCGTAGACCTCGGCCAGATCGTAAAAATGGCAATCCCGCCACAAGGCCGGCCAGCTCTCTTGCAATTGCACCCGTCGCATGGTCGCCGCCTGCTTCTATGGCCGCGTGCCGATCCTGCGGGCCGGGATGCCGCCCCAAATTTCGTACTCCGGGATGGACCCTGTGACGACGGCGCCCGCTGCGACGATGGCTCCGCGACCAATCTGAGCGCCCTTCAGCACGATGACGTTTGCACCGAGCCAGACGTCCGAGCCCAACACGATCTCTGCCTCGCGACCGTCGGTCTGCTCATTGATTGGAACGTCACGACGCGAGCTTCCGTGATCGTGGTCGATAAATTTACAACCAGAGGCGATGAGACAATCCGCGCCGATCTCGATCCCTCGACGGAAATTAAATTCACACCCGAACCCCAGAAAAACGCGGTCCCGGATGAGGAGCGACGGTCCGGGCCTGTAGATGCCGTCGAACTTGAAAAAGATGTCGTGCTCGAGACGGCAGTTGGCGCCTAACGAGACCTGATGCGGCCAGATGGCCCGTATTTTTGGCAGCAACGTGCCCGGGCCGATTTGCATCCCGCGGGCCTGCCACCAGGCGGTGCGTACTTTCGCCCTGCTCCTCGCAGCGGAAGCCCGCACCCGGAAGGCGGCACGCGCAATGGTCGCGCTCATCGCAGGAGCGCCGCGCCTTCCCTTCGATGTTCGGTGTTCGATGTTGGATGTTCGATGTTTCCCCCTCTCGAAAGGCGAATATCGAACACCGAACATTGAACATCGAACATCGAACGCTATGGCTTCGGGATCTTCTGCCGGTCGGTATCCGCGAAGAAGACGCACTCGTTTTGTAAGCCGAGCAGGGTGGCCCACTTCAACGGGAACTTGGAGATATCCACGCTGCGCAGGATCACGCCGGCCCAGTCCTTATACTCGCCTTTCAGAATGTCGCTTAGCGTATTCTGACTACCGCTGATCGGCGTGAGGTAGAGTCCCTTTACGGGCGCTCCCACCACTCCATAGTCATGAAATTCCGAGAAGGCATTCACTGTCTCCGGCAGCCAAAGCGAGCGCCGATCTGCATACCACGAGATAGCCCAGGGCATGTCCGAGGCGGTGACTTCCTCCGGCCGCATCCAGTCGTTCAAGACCGCGATGTAAGGCGGGACATAAGGCGGCCAACGGACGCCCCCTTTCGCGGAAGGGACGATCATGGCGAGAAACATCGGGATTCCGCAAAGAAGGAAGAGCAGAGTGAGAAAGCCGATGCGCGCGATCCGCAGCTCGATCTCCAGGCGATTCCATTGCACGAGCAGATAGGCCAGCCCGAAGCAGGTCATGATCGGAATGAAAAGGAGGTGAAGTTGGTTGGCCGCAACCCCTTGTTCTTCGTTGATTCCGTACACGGACATCCCGAGGACGGCGCCAGCCCACATCGCGAGCACGAGCCAGCGCACTGCGCCCGTCTCCTTCCTCCGAAAGACGTGGAGCAAACTGACGAAGAAGGTTGCCGCCACCACGCTCCAGCCCAGATGTTCCATGATCCGGCCAATCTGCGAGGTCAGGTTGGCAATAAACTTGTTGCGGAAGTGACCCAGCCCGACGCCCTCCAGATCAAGCTGGATCCGGCGCATATGGCCGGCTTCGGTGTGGTTGATACCGTCCAGAATCGAATAGATCGCGAGCCCACCCGGTTGCCCGCAGACGACGTAATTTCGCACCAGCCACGGCGTGTAAACAAAGGCGAAGGTGGCGAGCACAATAAACGCCGCCCAGCCGCGCGGCCGAAAAAAGAAAATCGAAAAGATGAGTGCGGCGATGAAGATCCAGATGGTGAGCGCATGGGCCAGCGCGAGTAATCCGAAGCCGGCCCCAGCCGCCGCCAGCCAGAGTCCGACCCGCCCACCCGCCTCCTGCGCCTGCACCGCGCGCACCAGCAGATACACGGTCACGCTGAAGAGAAAAAGAAGGAGCAGCTGCGGCAAGCCGGAGAGGGTGTATTCCCAGATGGTGTCACAAACCAGGACGAGCCCCGCGCCTAGCAGCGCCAGCCGTTTATCAAAAAGGCGGAGCGCGGTGAAATAGAGGACGACGAGCGAAGCGACAAAGAAACAGATCGAAAGCGCGGCGAGGGCCATATCACCCGCGTACAGGACATTCTTCGGGGTCATCTTCCATTTGGCCTTGATCGGCAGGAGCGCGACGGCGTTCACGAGCGAAGGGAGCGGCGCGTTGTAGGTATCGTACCAGACATTTTTGGCGACGTCCTTGCCCGCCCGCTGCAGCTGGCCGACGGCCAGGGGCCGGACCAAATCTGTCCGCCAACCTTCTCCATTGGCGAGGTTGCGTCCGATTTGCGCCTGATCCATGGCTTGCGAAGTGGCCAGACCGCGGAACTCGTGCATGAGGTAAAACGCCGCCAGCCCGAGGATAACGAGGACCGCGAGGGCGCGTTTTACCCAGATGGCGGCCCCACCGGCTTCCAGCGTATGGACCATCCGCTGAATGAAATCTGCGCTACCGCCCATGGCTGAAGTTGTTCATTTCGGCTGGATTTGGATTTAACGGCGCTGCGAGGGAAGTCGAGGACGGAGTGCCGTGGCAGGCTCGCCGCGATTATGAGATTGGATCAGGCAAAGGAGAGGCGCCGACCGCATCCTGCTCCCGGTTGAGAGCATTCTCTTTGGCTGCGTTCATTTCGTTGATCTTCCGGTGGAGGGTGCGCCGGCTGATCCCGAGTTTCTTCGCCGCGGCGGTGATGTTGCCGCTCGTCGTCGCCAGCGCCTGCATAATGAGCTTTCGTTCGGTTTCATGGAGGTCAAGCGGGCTCGCTTTCTCACCCCAGGCTTTCGAAGCGGTGATTCCACCCGGCAGATTTACCGCCGCGCCCTGCCGCACGCTCATGGGTAATTCACGCAGTGTGATTTTCGGACCGTTCGCCATCACCACTCCGTGCTCGATGGCGGTCCGCAGCTCGCGGACATTGCCCGGCCAGTTGTGGCTGAGCAGCGTGTTCATTGCGTCGGCCGTCAGTTCCAGCAGCGGTTTTTCATTGGCTTTGCAAAAGTGCCGCAAAAAGCCACGCACGAGCAAAGGGATATCTTCCTTACGATCGCGCATCGGAGGCATCGTGATGTGCACGACGTTGAGGCGGAAATAGAGGTCGTCGCGGAATCTGCCTTCCTTCACCAGGGTCGCGAGGTCTTTGTTCGTGGCTGCAATCAGGCGCACATCCGCGCGCAGGAGCTGGTTGCCGCCCACGCGTTCGAAGGCCCGCTCTTCGCTGATCACGCGTAGCAGTTTGACCTGCGTGCTTTGGTCGATCTCCCCAATTTCATCCAGAAAAATGGTGCCGCCATTCGCCTGCTCGAAGCGGCCGACACGCCGCTCGTGCGCCCCCGTGAACGCGCCGCGCTCGTGGCCGAAGAGCTCGCTTTCCAGCAAGGTGGGCGACAAGGCTGCGCAATGCACGGTGACGAACTTCGCCTTGCTCCGGCGACTCAGATTATGAATGGCGTGCGCGGCCAGTTCCTTGCCCGTGCCGCTCTCGCCATCGAGCAGCACATTGGCCGAGGAGGGCGCCACCTGCCGTATCGTATCCAGCACTTCGCGCAGGGCGGCTGATTCGCCGATTACGTTCTCGAGGCCGAAGCGTTCATCCACCTGCTGCCGCAGCGTTCGGTTCTCCTGCTCCATCCGGCGGCCGCCGAGCGCGCGCGCGATCAGGATCTCAACCTTGTCCAGATTGAGCGGCTTGGTCACGAAATCGTACGCGCCCCGTTTCATCGCCTCGACCGCGCTATCGACCGAGCCGTAGGCCGTCATCATGATGCAGATGGGCGGGCGCGGCATTTTCAGGGCGCGCTCGATCAGCGTCATCCCGTCGTCGCCGGCGAGGCGCAAATCCGTGATGAGCACGTCGATCTGGTCGCGCTCCAGGACGTCTACCGCGCTGGCGATATCGGAGGCGACGTAAACGTCATATTGGTCTCCAAGGAGGCTGCGCAACCCGTCGCGAGTGTGCTTTTCGTCATCAACAATGAGAAGGGTGGGCTGCATGGAAGAGGCTTGGGTCGGGATTGGCGGGACTGGGCAATTTTGGCTCAATCGCCCGATGTCTCAACGGCGAAAGCTGTAGGCCAGGTCTCCCGACCTGGCGGACGGGATAGGCCGGCGCCCTCAATCCGTCCGTCCCCGGAGGAATGCCTCTTCGAACGTCACCCAGGCCGCCACGCGCTCGCGCAACCGCGCCGCGCGCTCGGGCTCCTGCGCCACCACATTCTGCTGCTCGCGGGAGTCGATGCGCAGATTGAAGAGCGATTCGTCGCCGCTCGTCACATCGTAGGCGTATTTCCAATCTCCTTCTCGAACGCCGAACACATCGCCGCCCGCAATCGCCAGGAAGAAGGCGCGTTCCGGCCGCCTCGGATCAAACAAGCTGTGGCCCTGCCATTCCTTCTCCGGCTCGACTTCGAGAATGTCGGCCAGGGTCGGGTTGAGATCCACATGCCCGCCGACGACGGACGATCGGCCTCCGTCCGGAAAGAGCCGTGGATTCCAAATCAGCAGCGGCACACGCACTTCCTCCTCGAACACCGACCAGGCGTGCCCGCGCTGGCGGTGCGGATCAGCAAACGCCTCACCGTGATCCCCGGTCACCACCACGAGCGTATCGTCACCCAGCCCTCGCTCGCGCAGCGCTGCAAACATCCGACCGATGTGCCGATCGGTCTCGTGCAGGACGTTCAGGTAAGCGGAGAGATCTCGGGCGAAGAGCTCCGGGGCCTTCGCGCCGAAGAAGTCGATGGGCACAACTCCGGGACCCAGCAGATAGGGATCGTGCGATTGATCTGTCCAGCAGAAGGCAAAGAAAGGCTGACCCGGCTTCTCATCGATCCACTGGAGCAAACGATCAAAGATGCAGCGATCCTCCACCCCCCAGGAGCTCAAGCGCGCGCAGCCGAGCGTCAAATAATCGTCCATCGTTTCGAAGCCTGCGCTGCGCTCGAGCAGCCACCGTTGATCTTCCCAGTCGAGGTCGCCGTTATTGAAGTACGCCGTCCGGATCCCCCGGGCTCGCAGCGCGGAAGCGAGGGTGCCCGGGAGCGGTCGCACCGATCCGGCGAGCAACGCATAATGCCAGGGTAACCCTGGATAAGCCGAGAAGTGCAGCGTTCGAAACGAGCAATAAGTGAAACTCGCGTGCGCGTAGATGTTGTCGAAAACCAGCGCATGCCTCGCCTCCGCGGTCAGGCTCGGCATCACATCGAGCGGGTTGCCGTAGAGGCGCAGATATTTTGCCCCAACGGATTCCAGCACGATTACGATCACGTTTTTCGGACGCGTCACGTCAGCCGGTGGTCGAAACGTGCCCAGCCTCGTCACCCCGCGCGCGCCGAACGTTCGGAACTCGTCCATATCGTCCGGCGGAAAATTCTTCGGAAACTTTGGGCGCTTTCCACCCGCCAGATGGTTCACGGTCGTCCGCAGCAACTCCACGTGCGGGCTCAACCAAATATGCGTGATCCGATCCTCCCTCCACTGCGCGCGGTGGAAAGCCCAGCCCGATAAGATCCACGCCATCGCCAAGGCCACGGCGATCGGCGTCGTTTGTCGCCTGCGCCCGCGCCGACTCGCCAAAATCAGGAATGCGAGCGGCACGAAAATCAGAGCCAGGGCTGTCGGCACTGTCATGCGCTCCATGATTGAAGAGCGCACCACCGTGGCGTTCCCGACTAATCCGAATAATTCGAAGGTCGCGGGCCGGTTGAAATAGCGAAACAAGCCGGCCGCTGCGACGGCGTAAAAAGCGCACAGCGTAAGGAAACCGATGAAGAGAAGACGTCCGGCCGCGGCGATTCGTGGCCATTTCGACAGCGCGAGAACGGCCAGCGAGCCGGCCACACCGCAGACCAGCGCGAAGAGCACGTCGGTCCAGGTCGACATGAGCAGCTCGAGGAAGCGCCTTGCTGCATTATCCCAGCCACGCGAACTCCATATCGCGGCTTTTGCGGCAATCAGGAGGAGAGCCAGCCAGCAGCTCGCCCGCAGCAGGGACGCCGGGCGCCGTGCCGGAGAGACCGGCGTCTCTTCCTTTCTCGCTACGGCCTGGCTCACGCTCATCGTTCGACGGGGTGCGCCTGACTTCCTAATGCTTGACCAGCCAACTCCGGACCTGCCTGAGCACCATGGTTTTGCTCGCGACGGGCACCCTGCGCGCCCACTGCCCGTTGACGCGCAGGCGGAACCGGCGCATCTCTCCCATGTACGGCAAATCGATCATTTCGACTTTAAGCTGCTTTCCGGAAAAATGATTCTTAACGACCAGGCTGTACTGCGCTTTGGGACGAGGCATGCTCCCTTCTACATCTCTAAACCTCTTCTTGCCAAGCCCATGCCGATCCGGCCCGTGCACTCGAAAGTTTACGCGCGCGCGTATCGGACGCGGCCTATACCTTGTTAGGGCTCATGACGCTTTCCGCCAGATGTGCTGTCCACGCGCTCGTATGCGCGTGCCTGCTCTCCTCGTCATTTGCGACCGGCGAGCAGCTGCCCTCGTCGGCTGAGGCGCTGCTGCTCAAACGGCTGCGAGCACACTCGGTTGTCTCCGTT
>JACCXA010000016.1 GCA_013697365.1 Chthoniobacterales bacterium | reverse complement strand
TGTGCGGCCAGCGGGCGTCTCGCCTGGTGAATGGGGCGCGGCAAAGCAGACGGGAAGGAACCAGCAGCCGAGACGGCCGTGTTCCTCCCAGGTTCCTCTACAGCGCGCTCTCCGTTTGGAACGCGTTGCTCAAGAATTCCCGAAACGCCGACGGATCGCGCAGCCGATATTTGGCCTGAGAAGGTTCGCGGCCGACTTTCAGGGTGATCATGTTCGTGAGCTCGACTTCGAACATACTTTCGTCGGTCTGATCATCACCCGCGCAGACAATCAGATCCGGCACCGTCTTTTCGATCGCGCGGCGAACGGCCGCTCCTTTCGAGATGTGGGCCGAGGTCGCTTCCACGATCTTGCGGCCCTGCCGAATCTTGACCGGCTCGTTCGCCATCATGGTGCTTAACTCATGCGCGAGCTGGTTCGCTTTCCATGTGCCGAATTCCGGATCGGTTTTGCGGTAATGCCAGACCAGCGAGGTCGATTTTTCTTCGACAAAACTGCCAGGCGTGGACTGCTCGTAGAGACGGAGAACCTCGCGAATTTCATCTTTCCAATCATACCTGATCCCGCGGTCCCAATGCTCCCACGAAGTATGGCCGGAAGGTCTCCCGGTCGCTCCGTGCTCTGCTATGAGACCGAACGGCGTCCCGCCGAACCAGGTTTCCAAGTCCTCACGGCGTCTGCCGCTGATGATAGTGACGACGAGGTTTGGACGTCCACGCAAGAGATCGAGCAACGCCCAAATTGCCGGCGTAGGCACGGCCGCGCGCGGCACCGGTTCGATCTCCCGGAGCGTCCCGTCGTAATCGAGAAAAAGCGCGATGCGCTGTCCCGCCGCGACCGCCTGCGCGAGGAGGCCGGCCGCTACTTCCACACTTTCCGACGCGGCCGGCGCGGAGATTTCCGAGATCCTCAGCTGCTCGATGAAAGTGCGTGCCCAATGTTGCGCGTCGTACTTCACGACCCGTTCGCGCATCGGCTGATTTAAGGCGCGCTTCTCGTCATCAGACATGGCCAGCGCTTCTGTCAGCTTCTCGGCGACCGCCGCGATGTCGTAGGGATTCACGAGGAGCGCATTCGAAAGCTCCTCCGCCGCGCCGGTGAATTCGCCCAGCATCAGGACACCGTTGTGCTCGCGCTGACAGGCGATGAATTCCTTCGCCACGAGATTCATGCCGTCGATCAACGGAGTGACCAGGCCAACATCCGCGGTGGCATAAAGCGCGCAGAGGTCGGTGAAATTGACTGAGCCGTGGATGAATCGAATCGGGCTGCTGTTCAGCGTCGCGTATTGGCCGTTGATCCGGCCGACGCGCGCCTCCGTTTCTTCCCGCACGTCTTTATATTCCTCCACCTCTTCGCGCGAAGGCACGCTCACGAAGATGAACTTGATGGCGTCGCGCCCGCTCTCGTCGAGCCCGGAGAGAAACTGCTCGATCGCGTCGAGCCGGTGCAGGATGCCTTTCGTGTAATCCATTCGCTCAACGGAAAGGACGATGCGCTTGCCGGCATTGGCCTGGATGAATTCATCGCGCCGCTGCCTGAACTCCAGCGCGTCGAGCGTCTCCTCGAATTTTTGCGCGTTGATCCCGATCGGGAAAACACCCATCGCGCTCACGTGCCCGTCTTCGCTCCGGATGCGTGTGATCTCGGTTTCGAGCCCAAGCAGGCGCAGCACTGTGCTGCGGAAATGGCGCATGTAGCCAAAAGTATGAAAGCCGACCAGGTCCGCGCCGAGCACGCCCGCGACCAGCTCGCGCCGCCGGGGATGGCAACGAAAAGTTTCATACGACGGAAAGGGCGTGTGGAGGAAAAAGCCAATCCGCAGCTCCGGCATGCGCTCGTGCAACATCGCGGGCAGGAGCATGAGCTGGTAGTCGTGCACCCACACCAGGTCGTCGGGTTGCGCCAATTCCATCACCTTGTCGGCGAAACGTTGGTTTACATTGCGGTATTGTTCCCACCATGCGGGGTCGTAATGCATGTAATTCGGCATGTAATGCAGCAGCGGCCACACGCTCGAATTCGAGAAGCCTTCGTAATGCCCGGCCACTTCTTCGTCGCTGAGGAAAATCGGGATGCACCCGTGCTCCTCCCGTAACGCCTGGTCGATTTCCACCTGGTGCGCAGGGTCGGCGATCGCTCCGCCAGGCCACCCGATCCACTTCAGATCGTATTCCTGCGGCGAAAGGCCTTCCAGCGCCGCGACCAGACCGCCGGAAGACTTCGTGATCTCCGCGCCCACCGTGACCGGCAGTCGATTGGAGACGTTGATTAAGGTTGTTGGCATTCGGAAGGTGCGTTCGGGGGTACCAATTGGGAGGACAGCTTCCAGATCTTACAAAAGAGAGCGGCTTAGAATTCTATCGATGACATCAAACTTCTGTGGGCATACTATCCCAAGCGTCCGCCGTCCCGAGCTTCCCCCGGCAGACTATTTATCTGAGTCAACGTAGCCACCACTATTCCCATTTAGAGATTTTGCCGACGCACGCACAGGAAGTCGATCCCATGGAAACCGGTTCCCTCGAATTGTCGATTGTGATGCCGTGCCTGAACGAGGCTCGCACCCTCGCTCGTTGCATCCGCCGCGCTCAGGAATTCTTAACCGGGCACGGCATTTCCGGTGAGGTCATCGTCGCTGATAATGGGAGCACCGATGGATCGGTCGACATCGCCCGAGAGCTGAATGTGAGGGTTGTTCTGGTGAGCCGTCAAGGCTACGGGTCCGCCCTGGCGGGTGGGATCGAAGCGGCCGCGGGCAAGTACGTGATCATGGGAGACTCGGACCTGAGTTATGATTTCTCCGCTTTGTTCCCCTTCGTGCAAAAGCTCCGCGAGGGCTACGATCTCGTGATGGGTAATCGCTACCAGGGCGGTATTTCACGCGGGGCGATGCCACTCCTGCATCGCTATTTCGGGAATCCGTTTTTGACCGCGCTCGGGCGCCTGTTCTTCGCGTGCGACGATTGTGGTGATTTCTACTGCGGTTTGCGCGGTTTTCGAAAACAAGCCGTGAGGGGGCTGGAGCTGCAAAGCCAGGGAATGGAGTTTGCCCTCGAGATGGTGGTCAAGGCAGAATTGCAGGGGCTTCGCATTACGGAGGTCCCGATCGTCCTTTCGCCTGATGGCAGGGATCGCGCTCCGCACCTGCGCCGCTACCGGGATGGGTGGAGAAGCCTGCGGTTCTACCTGGTGATGAGTCCGCGATGGTTTTTCGGAATCCCAGGTCTCGCTCTTTTGGTCGGGGGGCTGCTTGTTTCGGCCATTCTCCTCCCGGGACCGATTTCGGTTTTGTCGATCACCTTTGATTATCACACCTTGTTGTATTCCGCCGCGGCGATCGTTCTCGGCTATCAATCGATTCTCCTCTTCGCCTTCGCGAAACTGATGGCGGTCGAGACCGGCCTGCATCCACCCTCCACGCGGTTTAGGTTCCTGGAAGATCGAAAGACGTTGGAGCGGTTCGTGATCTCAGGTTTGTTTCTGGGCTTGGTCGGGCTGGTCCTGGGACTGGGCGCTACGTCAAAGTGGGTCGAGACTGGCCTGGGTGAGTTGGACTCGGCGCTTGCGAACAGGTTGGTGATTTGTTCAGTCCTTTTTCTCCTGCTCGGAGGTCAGACCGTCCTGGCTGGATTCTTCTTCGGTCTATTCAATTTGCTTGCCGTCCGGCGGACGCAGAAGCACGCGGTCACGCAGGAGGCTGCTGCGCAGCTCGCGGGCGCAGAGCGAGAGCGTTCGTCAACGGCAGAAGTGAAACGCGAGCAAACTACGGAGGCCCGGCCATTCAGCTCTACAGCCGGCCGGCCAGCATAAGATCGTGGGTCGGACCAGCGGCCGCGAACGGTCCCATTCTCGAGTTCGACGTCGGACGAGAGGGGACGCTAAGGGATCGGCGATTGTTCCCCGGTCTCGTCCATT
>JACCXA010000015.1 GCA_013697365.1 Chthoniobacterales bacterium | reverse complement strand
GGGCGGAGAGGCACGCACGCCCGTGCCGGCCTAGCCGCTGCCCGACAACTCTTGAGCCAACCTGAATTCAGCAAGCGGACGCCGCCGGGTGTAAAACCCGTGCAGCGCAGCGGACCCTCGGCGGCTGCTTCGACGGGAGTGCGCCCGCCCCAGCGTGATCGCCTGAGCTGGCATCAATTTACGGCCGAGCCATCGCGCTACAACAAAATGGCCTTCGGTCCCTGCGGCCGGTCCGGCTTGAAGATGCCGGCGATTTCGTTAGGCGCCTGGGAAACATGCGGCGGTTACGTCGACGCGGAGCTTGCACGCGGCTGCATCTTCCGCGCTTTCAATCTCGGAATCACGCACTTCGATCTTGCCAATACCTATGGCACGCCCCAGGGACGTTCCGAGATCATTGTCGGGCGCACCCTGCGGGAAATGCCACGGCACGAGTTGGTCGTCGCGACCAAGGCTGGTTTCCCGATGTGGCCCGGTCCATACGGCGAGGGGAGCTCCCGGAAAGCGTTGCTCGCGAGCCTCGAGCAATCGCTTGAGCGGCTCGGGCTGGATTATGTCGATCTTTTCTACTCGCATCGGCCGGACCCAGGCACGCCCCTGGAGGAAACCCTGCGCGCGCTCGATCAGATTGTGCGCGAAGGCAAGGCGCTCTACGTCGGCCTGAGCAATTATCCCGCGCCGCTCTTCGCGGAAGCGTGCCGGCTCGCTTGGGAATTGAAGCTGGCGCCAATTATTGCGGCGCAGGTCGGCTACAGCATGCTGCGCCGGGAGATGGAATGGGACCTTCTGCCCACCGCGCGCGACTGCGGCGCGGGCATCGTCGCCTACTCCGCGCTCGCGCAGGGTTTGCTCAGCACCAAGTATCTGGCGGGCTTGCCGGGAAGCTCGCGCGCGAGCAGGAGTTGGAGTCCGCAGCAGCGCGCTGAGATCACCCCCCTTCTGCAGGAGCAGATCCGGCAGCTCAATAAAATCGCGGAAAGCCGCGGCCAGACGCTGCCGCAAATGGCGATCGCCTGGACGGTGCGATATGCCGAAGTGGCGACGGCGCTCATCGGTGTCTCGGATATTGATCAGCTGGAAGAGAATGTGAAGGCGCTCGACAAACTCGCCTTCAGCGACGAAGAATCCCGGCGCATCGACGCAATCCTACTAGGAGCAGCGACTTCCCTTGTCGCCACCCGGGCTTGCAAGCCGCCCTCCCAGTCCCTTCAATGAAGCTCCTCAATAATATCGGTCGCGAATTCTCGGGCTACAACGTGCTCGAATCGGCCCGGCGCCTGGTCGATCGCAAACCGCTTCAGTGCAGCCTCTATGTAACCGACCGCTGCAACCTGGACTGCAGTTATTGCACGGAATACGACAACAGCGTCCCACATCCGCCGCTGGTGGATCTGAAGAAGTGGCTCCGGAAAATCCGCGAGCTGGGGACGATGCGGATTGCGCTCGTGGGCGGCGAACCGCTCCTGCACCCGGACATTGTGGAGCTGGTGCGCTACTGCCGCGAACTTGGTTTCGCCACCAGCCTGACGACGAACGGATTCCTGCTGACCCGGAAGAAGCTGGCCGATTTGGAAGAAGCCGGGTTGCAGGTGATGCAGATCAGCGTGGATCGGATGACGCCGAGTCCGATTACAAAGAAGACTTTCAAGACGATCCTGCCGAAGCTCGATTACTTCAAAAACTCGAAGGTGAGCCTGCATATTACCGGTGTGCTTTGCGACGATACGCTGCCGGAATCGACCGCTGTCCTGGAGACAGGCCTGGCACGCGGGATCCCGACGGAGGTCCGACTCGTGCATGCCGATCCGAAGAGCTTTTACAGGGTGCAACGCGGCTCGCCCGAGGCGCTGAAGAATTTCATCGAATGGATGATTCAGCGGAAGCAAAACGGCGAGAAGATTCACACGAACGAAGCGATCCTGGATTATCAGCTCAGCTTGCTCAAAGGCGAACCCACAGAGTGGACTTGCATGGCGGGTTACAAGTTATTTTTCGTCTCGGCGCAGGGGAAGTTCTGGGTTTGCAGCATGGTGAAAACCGAGAAGGACATCATGGACATCACGCTCGCGGATCTCCATGAGAACTACCGCAAGAAAGCGTGCCAGGTGGGCTGCGGAGTTTATTGCGCGGTCAGCACCTCAATGCTGGTGGAAAGGCCGGCGAAGGTCATCGGCAAGGAAATCGTGGCGCGCGCGAAGCGGGTGCCGGCGCTGGTGCGGCAGAATTTCGGATCAGGCGAGTTGGCTTCGCTGCCGGCGAATGGCGACGGCGCGGAACACATGAATGGCAGCCGTCATCCCGCCCCACGCGCAAAGGCCGAAGAAAGCCTTGTCGGCTACCCCGAGCGCTAAGCCGGCCGCGAGAATCCAGACATAGATATTGCGGCGTCCGCCGATCAGCCTAACGAGGCGATCAAAAGGCGAGACGTCGTCGAGATTGCGGCCGGTCTGTCGTTTCACGTTCGCCTTGGCCAGCCGATCAATCAGATCGGCGACGAAGAGAAGCGCGAGCCACAAGCCGGCCTGCGGCAGCTGGTGCATGCTCGCAAAGTGAAACGCCAGGGCTGACCACCAGGAAAGCTCCAGCACGTAATCGAGGAGGTGCTCGCGCTTTCCCAGCTCCGTGGTCTCGACTTTGACGCGCGCCTGTTTGCCATCGAGGCCGTCGAGGACGCCCACGGTCAACGCGAGCAGAGTTCCAGCGATAAGATGGCCGGTGGCGAAGTTCCACGTCGTAACGCCGGAGACTGCCGCGGTGAGGAGCGTGATCTGCGTCGGTGTGATCGGCGCCCGGCAGAGTCGGCGAACGATCCAGGTTTCGATGGGAGCGTGAACTTTGGCGGGCAAATCAAGCGCCCCGTTTTGCGCAGCGTTGAGAATCAGATTTTCCGCGTGCCGGCGCTGTTGCGGGGACGGGACAGGAAACCAGAGTGGCCGGATTTCTCGTCTGAGCGACGTGACGTACCGCGGCTCCTTTTCGACATCAATGATCTCTAGCTCCCCGGATTCTGCGGCGGCGAGAATGTCTGGGAACAGCGATGGTTCGTTCGTCTCCAATAGGTGCCGACGTGCGTCGACGAGCGCCGCCCCGCAGAACCAGCCGTGGGTGGTTCGCAAACCTGATGAAAGTAATTCCGCCGGGGGGTTGCTATCGACAATGATCCCGGGCCTTCCGCGATCGAGGAGTGCCTGGAGCAGGCGGGGCTCAACGTAGCCGCTGGCCGAGGTAATCAGGACGGGGCGGCCCGCTCGATCAGGCTGGGGCGCTTTCCCTCGAAGTGATCGAACACTGATCGCGATCTCGCTTCGAGCCCACGAGGGCTTCGACAAAGCGAGAGCAATTTCCTCCGATGCGTCCGCGAGGACCGTCACCTTCGAGCACCCCAGCCGCTGCAAGATTCGCAGGGAGCGTTCCAGGAGCGAGATTCCGCATACCTGGAGCAACGCCCCGGCGTCAGGCGCAAAGATGAGGGCGTCGCATTGCGAAAAGGTCAGATTTTGCGCGGCTGTCCTGCCTTTTGTCATTCCGCCTCAGGATGAGGTGGATTCGACCTAAGGTCGAGAAACAGCCGGCGCTTCAGATTGGTCATTGTGGAGGAACACGGGCGGCTTACGATTCATTGTGCGGGGCGGCCATCGTTCCCGTTACGAACCATCAACTTATGAGCACAAGCGCCGTCGCCGAACCCGAAACTGCAACCAAGCTGAATCAACTCGAGCAGCTGAAACAATTCACGAAAGTCGTCGCGGATACCGGCGATTTCGAGACGATCCGGGAATTCAAACCGCACGATGCGACGACCAATCCGAGCCTGATCTTCGCGGCCACGCAGAAGGAGCAATACAGCCATCTTTTGCATGAGGTGCTAACGAATCGCAAGAGCTCCGGCTTGTCCGGCGCGGCCCAGGTCGAGGACACAATCGATCATTTGCTGGTTTCATTCGGGACACAAATTCTCGGAATAGTGCCGGGTCGCGTTTCAACAGAAACCGATGCGCGCCTTTCTTTTGACGTGGAGGGGACGATCAGCAAGGCGCGCCACCTGATCAAGCTTTACGAAGGGAAGGGGATCGGACGCGAGCGAGTCCTGATCAAAATTGCCTCGACCTGGGAGGGCATCACGGCCGCCGAGCGGCTGCAGCGCGAAGGGATTAAATGCAACATGACGCTGTTGTTTTCACTGGTGCAAGCGGTGCGCTGCGCGGAAGCAAAAGTGCAATTGATCTCCCCGTTCGTGGGGCGCATCTACGATTGGTTTAAGGCGGCGAACAAGCGCGACTATGTCGGCGCGGAAGATCCCGGTGTGCAATCCGTCCAGGAGATATATACCTACTACAAAAAATTCGGTCACGAGACCGAGGTGATGGGCGCAAGCTTCCGGAACGTCGGCGAAATCCTTGAGTTAGCCGGCTGTGATTTGCTCACGATCAGCCCGGAATTGATGGGCAAACTGGCGGAGTCGAACGAGTCGCTCACGCGCAAGCTGAGCCCGCAAAAAGCAAGACAAGCGGACGTGCCCCGCGTGGCGACGGATGAAAAGTCGTTCCGTTATTTGCTGAACGACGACGCGATGGCGACCGAAAAGACGGCAGAAGGGATCCGTAAGTTCGCCGCCGACATCGTGAAGCTGGAGAAATTCATCGCGACGAAGATCGGGTGATCTTCTGTAGCGGCGGCTATGACCGCCGAAGGCGTGAACCGCTACAAGGCCTTCGGCGGTCATAGAGGGTCTCTTCAGGAAGCATGTTCAACGTTGTCCTGATTGAACCTGAGATCCCGCCGAATACAGGGAACATCGGGCGACTTTGCCTGGCGACCGGATCGACGTTGCATCTCGTGCAACCGCTTGGCTTCGACATCGATGATCGACAATTGCATCGCGCAGGCTTGGACTACTGGAAGGAAGTTGAGGTCCGGCTGTGGGCTTCATTCCTGGAGCTGCAAGCAGCGCAGGCTGCGCGCGCGCGCTTTTTCTTCCTCACGACGAAGACAACGCGGCCCTACTACCAGACCTCGTTCGACGACGGCGATTTTCTTGTTTTCGGTCGCGAGACGAAAGGTCTTCCCGAGACTCTCCTGAACGCAAATTCGGAGCGACTGCTCACGATCCCGATGCGAGGCACGCGCAGTCTGAACCTTGCTACCGCCGTTGCGATTGTGCTTTTCGAAGCGGTCCGGCAGAACGCGGACCGCAGCTAGGGTGTTCCAGTTCGCAACTCCTGCGCTCGGCTGCGGTTGAATAAACGAACCCACTCGGGGTCTATACAACACAACTATGAAACACATCGCTTTTATTACTCTGCTCGCTCTCGCAGCGACACATTCGGCGGCGTTGGCCGACGATGAAAAGAAAGGCGAAAAGCAGCGCGCTCGCTACAACAAGGCTGTCGCCAAGATGGCCGCTCGTGGATCGGGCCAGGGACGCCAGGTTTCTCAGCGGCCGCAGGTGCAACGCTCGGTTCCGAACGTATCCGACCAGTCTTCGCTCCGCCGGAACCAGGGCGGGGGAGGCAACCGGGACTTTCGCGGCGAAGGACGGCGGAACCGCACATTCACGCCGCGCATCGCGAACGTCGATCAATCTCCGCGCGTTCCCACTACGCCCACTGCGCCCGTGATCACGCCGACGCAGCAGGCGGAGGTTTCGCAGGGGACCGTGGGTGGCGGAAATGAAGGGCGGCGCAACCGGCGGAATCGGGGCAACTGGACTGGGAACAACAACGAATCCGGCAATTGGCGGAACGATGGGAGCGACGGCGATGGGAATCGGGATTGGCGCAATCGCGACGGCGACGGGAACCGTAACTGGCGGAATAATGACGGAAATAACAACAATTGGTCTAACCGCAGCGATAGATGGCGCCGGCGCCATGGCAATTGGAACCGGGGTCGTCACAATCGAAGCTGGTACAGGAATAACTTTACCCGCTTCGCGCTCTTCGGAGGTGGCTACTATTACTGGAACAGCGGCTATTGGTATCCTGCATACGGATACGATCCCTACTACAGCAACTACACTTACGATGCGCCCATCTACGCCTACAACGACCAGAATCCCGGCGAGGTCGTCGCGAATGTACAGAGCGAACTCGAGCGCCGCGGTTATGACACTGGCGGCGTAGACGGAACTTACGGCCCGGCCACACGAAGCGCTTTGATTCGTTACCAAAGCGAGAACGGTCTTGAACCGACGGGCGAGATCGACGAAGACACCCTTTCTTCGCTCGGACTGCAATAAGCGGAATTTGCTTCTGAAGCCGCATGCCGGACTGCGTCCGCATGCGGCTTTTTGCCGCCCGGTTGGATTGCGTGGGCAGCGGATCTCGCGATGCTGTGCGCCACATGAATGCGCCGCAACTTGTCGCCCGCGACCTGCACCGGTCGTTCGAGATTGGGGCGCGAAAGATCGAGGTATTGCGCGGTATTTCACTCGACGTGATCGAAGGCGAAGCGGTCTTCCTCTGCGGCGCGTCCGGGGCGGGCAAGACAACATTGCTTTACACCTTGGCGGGTTTGGAACGCCCCGAAACGGGAACGGTGGAGTTCGAAGGGCGGCGACTGTATGAGGGGAGCGTGGCGGCGCAGTCGAAGTTGCGGAACGAAAAAATGGGCTTCGTTTTTCAGGGTTATTTTCTCCTGCCGGAACTAACGGCACTCGAGAACGTGACGCTTCCGGGAATGATCGGCGGACGGCCGGATAAAGGAGCGGCCGAAGCGAGCTTGCGCGACGTGGGGCTGGCGGAGCGACTGCATCATTTACCGGCCGAGCTTTCCGGCGGCGAGCAACAGCGCGTAGCGATTGCGCGGGCCCTAACTAATGATCCAGACATCATTTTCGCTGACGAGCCGACCGGCAATCTCGACTCGAGGACCGGCGACACGATCATCGACCTGCTGCTGAACCTGGCGCGTGATCGCAGGAAAACTCTCCTGGTTGTGACGCACGACAGTCGCCTGGCGGTGCGAGGGGACCGTGAGTTAAGGATAACGGACGGAATGCTCGCGTAAACAGCGCCGCGCGCCGCGTGGCCTGAGGCGACGGTAGATTTGCTGCTTGAATTGCCTAGTGGACAGTCGACCTTTTTCCGTGGCTAATAAAATCACTGATACAATGGTGTTGGAGGAACCAAAAGCGGTGGCCCCTTCACCAAACGCGGCAGTAAAGCCGGCCGACGAGAAACGAAAGGGCGCAACGAGTGCCGAGGCTAAGCAGTCGACCATTTACATCGACGGGCAGTTTCTTCCGGAGTCAGAGGCGAAGGTTTCGGTCTTCGATCACGGCCTTCTCTACGGCGATGGCATTTTCGAAGGGATCCGGTTCTACAACGGTCGCGTCTTCCGGCTGGAAGAGCATCTCGATCGACTCTGGGACTCTGCGCGGTCCATCTGTCTCGAAATTCCTCTAAGCAAAGAAGAGATGACCGAGGCGCTCTTGGAAACGATTCGCAGGAACGGTCTGCGCGATGGATACATTCGTCAGGTCGTTACACGCGGGGTGGGTAATCTCGGCCTTAATCCGATGCAATGCAGGCATCCGAGCGTGATCATCATTGTGGCCACGATCGCTCTTTATTCGGAGGAAGTTTACCGCAATGGGCTCACCGTCGTGACCTGCGCGACTCGTCGCATGAGCGCGGCGGCGCTGAACCCAGCGGTAAAGTCGCTCAATTATTTAAACAACGTCATGGCGCGGATCGAAGCGAACCTGGCGGGAGCGGATGAAGCCTTGATGCTGAATGACGCGGGCAACGTCGCGGAATGCACGGCGGACAATGTTTTTGTCATCAAGAAGGGGCAGATTTTCACGCCGCCGATCACCGCGGGAGCGTTGCGCGGGATTACGCGCTCGGTCGCGTTTGAAGTGGCTGAAGAATTGGGCATGCAGGTCCGCGAAACTGACATCACACGGCACGATGTGTTTGTGGCGGACGAGTGTTTCCTAACCGGCACCGCGGCCGAAGTGATCCCAGTGATCAAAGCGGATGGGCGTGTGATAGGGACTGGAAAACCGGGACCGATTACGGGCCGAATCATCGCACGATTCCGCGAGCTGACACGGGAAGGCGACACGCAGATTTATCCTTAGATGCCGGTGCAGCGCAGTCCCGGCCGAACGGCTTGAAGTAGGGCGAGGTTGAATGTTTGTCGCTTCCTGAGGTCTAATTCCCGCCATGTTGTGTGACGTTTGTAAATGCAATGACGCGACAGTTTTCCTGACGCAGATTCTGGAAGGCAAGATGCAGAAGGTGAATCTCTGTGACGCCTGCTCGAAGGAGAAGGGGGTGCAGGACCCGACCGGCTTTGCTCTGGCCGATTTGCTGCTCGGCATTGGCGCGGCGGAAGAAATCGAGAAGGGGGCCCCGACTCAGAAATGCGTCATCTGCGGTTTCACACAGGCAGACTTCAAGAAAAGTGGGCGGCTTGGGTGCAGCGCATGCTACGTCACTTTTGCGGAAGGATTGGGGAGTTTGTTAAAAGCAATGCACAAAGGCACGGAACACGTCGGCAAGCTTCCACAGCGTGCGCATCGCGAAATCGAGCTGAGCGACCGGATGCGGTCGTTAACCGAGAATTTGCAGAAGGCGGTCGCGGACGAGAATTACGAGACGGCAGCGTCCTTGCGCGACCAGATCAAGCAACTCGAGATGGAACTCGCGAGCTAGAATGAAATTCTCCAATATCATGGCCTCTGGTGGCGAGTGGCTGCGGGGCGAAGGGCCGCATCATCAGATCGTCGTCAGCAGCCGGGTCCGGCTCGCGCGCAACCTCCGCCAGCATCCCTTTCCGGGCTGGGCGAAACGGGCAGCGCGTTCGCAGATTCTGGAGTTAATCAAGCCCCGCGTGGAAGAGCTGCCCGAAATGCAGGATTCGTTTTCGGAATTGCTCCAGGATCTTTCTGCCTTGGAAAAGCAGGTCCTGGTCGAGCGGCATCTTATCAGTCGCGAACACGCCGCCAAAAGTGTTGGCAGTGCGGTGGTCATGAACCGCCGCCAGACGCTGAGTATCATGGTGAATGAGGAGGACCATCTGCGCATGCAATCCATCCGCTCCGGGTTGCAGCTGAAGGGTGCGTTTAAGCTCGTCGACAAAGTCGACAGCACACTCGAAGGGAAGCTGGATTTCGCTTACGATCCGAAGCTAGGATACCTGACCGCCTGTCCGACCAATGTCGGAACTGGCATGCGAGCTTCAGCCATGTTGCATCTTCCTGGTCTTGTCTTGAGCGAGATGATTAACCAGGTCATCCAGGCCGTGAACAAGATCGGTCTGGCGGTGCGTGGACTCTACGGTGAAGGCACCGAGGCGATGGGTAACCTTTTTCAAATTTCGAATCAGACGACGCTTGGAGAAAAAGAAGACGAGATCATCGGTCGATTGAGCAAGGTGATCGAGACGATCATCGAGAAGGAACACGATGCCCGGCAGGTTCTGATGCAGAAAAAATCGAACACGCTCTGGGATCAGATCGGTCGTGCTTATGGGGTGCTGACGTTTGCGCATGCCATGACCTCAAAAGAGGCGCTCAATTTGCTCTCCATCATCAAACTCGGTGTCGACCTGGGCGCCTTCCCGGAAGATCGCCGTTTGCCCATCGACGAGCTCTTTATCGATACGCAGCCGGCACACCTGCAAAAGAGTTCCCAGCAGAAACTGAACGCGGAGGAACGCGACGAACTGCGGGCCCAAATTATCCGCGATCGTTTGCGGGTGTTTCCTAAACCTGATATTAGTAAAGTAGCGCGGGAGTCGGAGAACAATGTGACTTCTGAGCCTCCTAAGAATGAATAATTTTACTCCGCGAGCCCAGCAAGTCCTGGCGCTTGCCCGCAAAGAAGCTGACCGCTTCAATCACAACTACGTCGGCACCGAGCATCTTTTGCTTGGTCTGATCAAGCTTGGTCAGGGCGTTGCGGTCAACGTCCTGCAAAAGATGGGCATGGACCTCGAGACGGTGCGGATGGAAGTCGAAAAGCAAGTCGGCTCCGGACCGGA
>JACCXA010000307.1 GCA_013697365.1 Chthoniobacterales bacterium | reverse complement strand
GTCGATGGGATGTAACGATGGACGAAGTCGAGGGCGTTCATGCAGAGGTTCTCGCGCCTGCGTTTCGGCGCGGCTAAAGATTACCTGTGGGCCAGGCAGCGCGATATTATATCTGGCGAAAATCCGCCGGCCCCGGATGGCTGCTCCGCAATGAGGCGCGCCTGACCGCAGCGACGGCGGGAAGCTTTGCGATCATCGAGCGGCCGGGGCGGAAGCGGATTGGGGTGGAAGCGACCTGCGGAAATGTGGCGGGAGCGAAGCGGCTCGTGCAGATTCTCGGCGGGAAGAGCGAACAACTGCCGCGCGATTGGCTGGCGTATTTCGCGAAGCGGAATGCCAGCGCGCCTTTACGCGTTGGCTCGCGTTTGATCATCACTGAGTCCGCGCGGGTGCTGACGCGCCCGACGCTCATCATCCCCGCGGGCGTAGCGTTCGGGACCGGCGAACACGCGACCACCGCGATGACGCTGCGGCTGCTTGAACGTGCGACCCGGGGACTCGTGCCCGGCTGGCGAATGCTCGATGCTGGCACTGGCTCCGGCATTCTCGCGCTGGCTGCGGCGCGTTTCGGAGCCGGAGAGGTAATGGGGATCGATCACGATCCGCTTGCAATTGCGACGGCGAAGCGAAACGCGCGGGCCAATGGAATTCGCGTGGTGAATTTTGCCGTTGCCGATGTGGAGCATCGCGTCGCCGGAAAGTTTGAGGTCATCACGGCGAATCTTTATTCCGAACTGCTCGCGAAAGTCTTGCCGCGTTTCCAGCGGGCGCTGGTCGGTGACGGGACACTTCTTCTTTGCGGCGTTCTACGGTCACAGGAACGCGGTCTCTTGCGGGCGCTGCGCAGCTCAGAGTTTCGCGTAGAGGAAACTCGCCGGAGGGGGAAGTGGGTGGCGCTCCGTGCGATAGCACGCGCGTGACGAGGAAAGCATCCAATTAGATTAGGAGCACGATCACGAGCAGGAGCAGGAGGGAACAGCGGGACGGAAATACCGGGTTGACGCCTTCCGCCGCTAAAAGCACCTTCCCGGACCCTTGGCGGTCTTCATTCCCTGCATCGACGCGGTCGGATCTGTTGCCCCGCGAGCGGATTTCTTATGCAGGTCGAAGAACTCTCCTACGTCATCCTCACGCCTTACTCGATGCGCAAATCGCGCACGGGCGGCATCATTTCGCGGCTGATTTCGCGGACCGGGCTCGACCTGGTCAGCGCCCGCATGTTCGCGCCCAGCCAGGAGCTGGTGAAGCGCTATGCGAGCACGATCGTGACGGAGACAGAGCCGCGCCATCGCGCCACGCAGGAGCTGATTCGGAAATACGTTTCGAAGAATTTTACTGGGACCGTCAACGGCCAGAGACCGCGCGTCATGCTGCTGGTCTTCCGCGGACCGAACGCGGTCCGCAAGACCCTGGACACCGTGGGCCATATCGTGAACGAGCGGACGAGCGGCGAGACGATCCGCGATACTTTCGGCGATTACATCACGAACGCGGCGGGCGAGGTGACTTACTTCGAGCCGGCCGTGCTGACGGCGATCGATGCCCGGGAAGTAAAGGAAGATCTCCAGCTGTGGGCGGAGTATTCGGACGTCGATGGCGGGATTCTTGACAAGGTCGTCGCCTACCCTGCCGGAGCGCAGATCGAGAAGACGCTGGTCCTGATCAAGCCGGACAATTTCAAGTTTCCCAACCTCCGCCCAGGCGGCGTGATCGATGTTTTCTCGCAGACCGGGTTATCGATCATCGGTTTCAAGGTGCATCGCATGAGCGTGGCCCAGGCCGAAGAGTTTTACGGTCCGGTGCTCGCAGTCCTGGAGGAGAAGCTCGGCGCGGAAAAGGGGCGCAACGCCTGGGAGGATATCGTCGAGTTCATGGCGGGTGGCCGGCCCAGCAAGACCGCGGAGGCGCAGCGCAATGCGCCGGGCTCCGAGAAGTGCATTGCGATTGTCTACCAGGGCGAAGATGCCGTGCGGAAGATCCGCGGTGTCCTTGGGCCTACCGATCCGAGCAAGGCGCCTCCGGGGTCGATTCGGAAGGAGTTTGGTCAATCGATCATGGTCAACGCGGCGCACGCTTCGGACGCGGCGGAGAATGCAAAACGCGAGATGGAAATCGTCCGGATCGAGGAGAATAACTTCAAACCTTTGATTGAAAGCTTCTACGAGCGCCAATAGCTTCCGTTCCCATTTTGCAAACCTCCTCAAACTCCCCTACGTCCATGGAAATTTCCGAGCGCGCTACCCAGTTAACCCCCTCCATTACGCTCTCCATCGACAGCAAGGCGAAGGCGATGAAAGCCGAGGGACTCGACGTCTGTGGCTTCGGCGCAGGCGAGCCCGATTTCGATACGCCGGAGCATATAAAGGCCGCGGCCATCTCCGCTTTGGAAGCAGGATTTACAAAGTATACCCCGAGCGCGGGCTTGCCGGAGCTGCGGCAGGCCATAGCAGAAAAGCTCCAGACGGACAACGGGCTCACTTACAAGCCAAGCCAGATCGTGGTGAGCTGCGGTGCGAAACATTCCTGTTACAATGCGCTCCTCGCCACCTGCCAGGAAGGCGACGAAGTGCTCATTCCCTCTCCATACTGGGTCAGCTATCCCGATATGGTGCGCCTGGCGGGAGCGGAGCCGGTCATTATTCCGACCACGGAACGCAACGGTTGGAAGATGCGCGCGGAGGACTTCGAAAATGCGATGACGCCGCGCACGAAGATGCTCATCCTGAACAGCCCGAATAACCCCTCCGGCGCTGTTTACACGCGGGAAGAGATGGGAAAGATCGTCGAAGTCGCGGCCGAGGAAGAGATCTACATCCTTTCCGACGAAATTTACGAGAAGCTCGTTTACGACGACACGCCGCACGTCAGCATCGCGTCGATCTCGAAGGAAGCCTACGACCTCACGATTACCATTAATGGCTTCAGCAAGTCATACGCGATGACGGGGTGGCGTCTGGGTTATATGGGCGCATCGGAAGCGATCGCCAAAGCGGTGGATTCAATCCAGAGCCATAGCACTTCGCATCCCTGCTCGTTTGCGCAGCGTGGTGCGGTGGCCGCGTTGAAAGGCGATCAACAGCCCCTCGCCGACATGCGCGATGAGTTCGATCTCCGCCGCAACTACATGTATGACCGGATCACCAAAATTCCGAACATCACCGCGGTGAAGCCGCAGGGCGCGTTCTACGTCCTGGTGAACATCAGCCAGCTGGGCCTTAGCTCACAGAATTTCGCTGATCGTTTGTTGAGCAAGGCGAACGTGGCTGTCATTCCGGGAGTAGCTTTTGGCGATGATCGCACCGTTCGCCTCAGCTACGCCACGAGCATAGATATCATCAAAAAAGGCCTCGATCGCTTCCAGGATTTCTGCCGGACGCTGTAGCTCTCCGAGCGGAGGATTCAGGGTTCAGGTCGAAGGGTTCAGATTTTGAAACCTGCCCCCTGAATCCTGAAACTTAATGTCAGGGCATCTCGCGCTCGTCTTGCACGCGCATCTGCCGTTCGTCCGGCACCCGGAGCACGAGGAGTTTCTCGAAGAAAACTGGCTCTTCGAGGCAATCACCGAGACGTACATTCCTCTCATCCGGGTGATGGAACGACTGGTCCAGGATGGCGTGCCGTTCAAGCTCACCATGAGCATCACGCCGCCGCTCTGCGCAATGCTGCAGGACGAACTGCTGCAGACCCGCTACGGGCGTTACCTCGAACGCTCAGTTGCCCTCGCCGGACGCGAGATCGACCGAAACCGCGACAACACTGAAGTACACGAACTCGCGTCTTTTTACCTCGCACTTCTCACCGAAACGAAGCGACGCTGGGAGGAGTGGAATCACGACCTGCTCGGAGCGTTCCGCCGTCTGCGCGATGCCGCGGTGCTGGAAATCATCGCCTCGGCTGCGACGCACGCCTTGCTTCCCTTGCTCATGCAGTCGCCAGAGGCGGTGCGAGCGCAGATTTTAATTGGTTGCGATGTTTACCGCGAGGCGTTCGAAGCAGAGCCAGCAGGATTCTGGCTGCCGGAATGCGCTTACGCGCCTGGGCTCGACGAAGTTTTGCAGGAAGCGAACGTCCGTTGGTTTATCATCGACGCACACGGCTTGGTTCTCGGGAAACCGCAACCACGCCAGGCTATCCACAAGCCGTGCTTTACTCCTGCGGGACCGGCCGCGTTCGCGCGTGATCCG
>JACCXA010000260.1 GCA_013697365.1 Chthoniobacterales bacterium | reverse complement strand
CGTATACCTGCGTAAACTCCGCGCCGAACAACAAAATCTGCGACGGCAATATCGATGTAGGCCGAGTCTCCCGACCCAGCGGGGGTGCGACGTGGATTGGAAATTGAGTCAAACTCCGAGGTAAGCCGCAACCCCGCCACGTAGTGACACGTGGCCTACAACCCGGGTTTCGGGCGCTCGCCGGAGGCGGAGACTTCTACCTCTCGCTTTTCGATACAGACCGCATGTTTGCTCGGCGTGCCGCCGGAGCCGCAGCGATTCGCATAGACCTGCGTAAACTCGGCGCCAAACAAAAGGATTTGCGAGGAGTAATAGATCCAAAGCAGGAGTGTGACGAGCGAGCTGGCTGCTCCATAGGCCGAACCGGCCGCGCCGCTCCCCAAGTAAAGCCCGAGCGCCCATTTCCCGAGCAGGAAAAGGATGGCAGTCACGGCCGAGCCAACCCACACATCCCGCCACTTCACGGTTACGTCCGGCAGATACTTGAACATCATCGCGAAGAGGAGAATCACGAGAAGAAGGTCCACGAAGAGATAAACGCTAAACGCGATCGCCATTCCCCCGGGCAAAGCCGACTCCACGTAGTCGCTGAAGCCTTGGAGAACCGCTTCGATCGTCAGTGTGACAAGCAGCAGGAAGCAAACACCCGCTACCATCGTGAAAGAAAGAAACCGGACGCGCAGGTATTTCCAAATCGCGTTCCCCGGTTTCGCCTTCACGCCCCAGATGGTATTGAGCGCATCCTGCAACGCTCCGAAGACTCCGCTCGCGCCCAGCAAAGCGAGCGCCACGCCGATCACCGTCGCCCATAGACCAGCGGAAGGTTTCGCCGCCGTTCTGGCGATGTCCTGCATGACCTGGACGCCGCTGGGATCCATGAAGGAGCCCATCTGCTCCGTGATCTTGTTCCAAGCCCCGGCGGGATCTTTGCGGAAGATCCATCCAATGATCGCAAGGAGAACGAGAATGAGCGGCGCGAGCGAAAAAACCGTGTAATAAGCGAGCGCCGCGCCGAGCTGCGGCGCCTTGTCTTCCAGCCACTCGTTGAAAGTGGTCTTGAAGAGCACGAGCAGATTCTGCGGGCGCAGCGTGCGAAGAAAAGAATCCTGCGTGTCGGCCATATGCCTTTACATCGTGCCCCGGCTGGCGCGGGGATGGCGACGGTAAATCCGCGTACTTGTGCAGTCGCTGGGACGCTGCCGTGCGTTTAGTTCCTGATGGAATGGCTCGAATATCTGCAGTGGCCCGCGATGGCTGTAACACTTCTGTCTGCCTGGCTGGTCGCTTCGAAACAAAAGGGGAAACGCCAATGGGGTTTTTGGCTTTTTCTGCTCAGCAATCTTCTTTGGATCGCATGGGGATGGCAGGATCATGCCTATGCGCTCATTGCTCTTCAGGTCGGCCTCGCAGCCTTGAACATACGCGGCGTGGCGAAGAACGAAGACTAACGACCGCTTTGTCCCGGTTTCAGACACGGGACCAGGCGGTCGTAAATTTCTTCATAGAGCGGCACAATCTTCTCCGCGGAAAATCGCGCCTCGGCCTGGCGCTTCCCTTCTTTGCCCATCGCCGTCGCAAGCGTGGGCGATTCGGCCAGACGCCGTAGCGATGCGCTCATGCTGGCGATGTCCTCGAAAGGATGCAGGAATCCGCTCGCGCCGTCTGTCACCACTTCTGGAATTCCGCCCACGCGGAAAGCTACTACCGGTTTCGCATGAAAGAGCGTTTCCAGAATGCTTAGGCCGAAGCTCTCGCTTTCCGACGTGTAAAGGCCGGCATCAGCCGCGGCCAGATACTCTTCTACGTCCAGGACGTTCTCTTTGACGATTACGCCGTCGGTGATCGCCAGCTCTTCCAGCAACGGCATGTGGGGAGCAAACGAGCCCCCGGCGAGAATAAGCAACCGCATCAACCGTGCACTTTGCGCCGCAGCGAAAACGCGCAGGAGCAGATCAATCCGTTTGGGCGGGCGAACGTTTGAAGTATGAACGATCAGGAATTCATCTTCGCCGACGCCAAGCTCGGCGCGCACCGCGTTGCGGCTCCGGGTAGGGACTGCGGGGATGAAGAAGTTCGAAACGACCTCGACGGGTTTGTTGAGATCGAAGGTCTCCAGCGTTTCTCGTCGTAAGCTTTCCGAGACGGTGGTGATCGCGTCGGACTCTGAGAGCGCATGCTCGATCGCTTCGCGGTAGCTCGGGTCCTGCCCGAGCAGCGTGGTGTCCGTGCCGTGCAGCGTGGTGACAATTTTCGGCGCTCTTGCAGAACGGCCGCCGAGCATCTGCACGGCCAGGTAGGCTGCGGTCGCGTGTGGGACGGCGTAATGCACGTGGAAGACATCGAGGTGCTTCTCGCGGGCCACCCCGGCCATCTTCACAGCTAGCGGCAGGGTGTAATCCGGATACTTGAAGAGGCTGTACTCGTTCACCACGACCTCGTGGAAGAAGATGCGCGGCTGCGAAAGATCGAGGCGGACGGGCCGGGACGAGCTGAAGAAGTGGACCTCGTTTCCGCGCCGCGCTAGCTCGTGGCCCAACGCGGTCGCGAGAATTCCGCTCCCGCCGATGAGCGGATAGCAGGTGATCCCGATCTTGAGTGGCTTCCGATCTTCCACCTAGAAGAGCCGAATCGAGGGCGGCCATTCCCCTAACGAATCGATGAGGAGATGATCGCGGGGAAAGAGTGCCTGTGCGGACGCAACGCCGGCTTCCGCGCCCAGGAGACGAGCGCGCGCCGTTTGCAGTTCGATGTAACTCCGCGTCCGGAGTTGAGTGCGATGACATTCCATCACGCGAACCCAGGCGTCGAAATGGGCGCTGATGTCGACGCGGACGGAAAGCCCGGGCGGCTCGGCGGCGGGCGTGACCGCATACTGAAAATGATGCTCGATCGCATGCGGTGCCAGATCACGCATTTCCGGAATTCCGCCATAACGGGCGAGGCGGGCAGCGTCGCGGCAGAGCGAGCCTATCACGGCGTGATCGGGATGCTGGTCAGGGGACGTCACGGAGCTGAAGAGAATGTGCGGCTTCGTCTTGCGGACTTGGCGGGCCAGAGCGAGCGCGTTCTCATTCGAGACTTCAAAATGGGAGTCCCCGCCCAGATCAATGAACTCAATCTGCGCGCCGAGGATGCCGGCGGCGGCGCGGGCTTCCGCTTCCCTTTCCTCTGCCGTCCCATTGCTGCCGGACTCGCCGCGAGAGCAAACGAGAAGATAGATTTCGCCGCCGCGGGCCGCTTCGCTTAAAAGAATACCGCCGCACGCAAACTCTAGATCATCCGGGTGCGCACCCACGGCCAGGATGCGCAAAGCCGGCTCAGGCTTCCGGGACATAAGCTCGATCGGACTCGGCAATCGCGTCCCGGGTAATGAATTCCACTTCCGGTGCGTCTCCTTTGTTCAAATAGCCGATCTCCCCAGCACCGGCGACGTAATGGGTGCAGCTAATCACCGATTGCATCCAGCGGAGGCGCGTATCGCGCGTAGGACTGATCTGCGTTTTCTCGAACTTTTCCAGCGGCAACTTGAGGTAAGCATCGCCACCTTTGTGCAGGAGCAGGCCATCATTGCCGCGCCTGGCACGCACCAGCTCGTTTTCGTAACGTACGTCGACGAAAAAATCATCGATCTCGGCAGCCCCCGCGCGGACGGCCGGATCACCAGACCGCACGACGCGAACTCCATCTAGCAGGCCAAGTCGCTGATACATTTGCAGGCAGAAATCAGCGACATTGTCCGCTGCAACTTTCTGGAAGTGCGCGAGCAGCTGGGCCGGCACGCACTGGCTAAGCTGCGCGACGGTTTTTCGCTTCCAGTCCGGCAGAACGCGCTTTGCAAAAAGGGGCGAGAATTGTTTCTGGAGCTTGTTAACGAAGGCGAAATTGATTCGACGTAGTTGCTGCGTGTGGCGATCACGCAGGATCGTCATGGTCTCGCGCGGATCGTGGTCACTGTCGTGCAGGAAGAACACGATCTCGCCACCGATCTCCTGCTGGAGTCGACGCGCAGTCAGGATTTTCGCGAAGAGAAACCGGCGCGGGAAAATTCCGCAGGGCTGTTGCCCGAAACAGATCAGAGGCGACGACACGCGAGATGATAGCACAGCAGATGGGAGCACGGGCGTCCCGCCTGTGCGAAGTGCGGACGTCTCGCCTGCACATTGATTCGACAGGCGAGACGCCCGTCGGCCGCACATCGGGGACGGCCGCGCTCCGTCATCTGGCGAAGATCGTCTTTTGCAACAAGCTGGAAAACAAGCAGACCGCCGTGCAGCCAATCACATTGTACCAGAGGTAGCCGATGTTCGTGGTGTAGAAGAGGACGAGCACGAGCGTTTGTGACAGGAGTCCAGCGATAAAGACGGCCGATCCCCGCACAAAGCGCAGGAAAAACGCCGCGAGAAAAAGTCCCAGAATGGTCCCGTAAAAGATCGAGCCGAGGATGTTCACCGCTTCGATCAGGTTTTCGACAATATTTGCGAAAAGCGCAAAGGCGATCGCCACGATGCCCCAGCTCGCGGTCAGCACTTTGGCGGCGATCAGGTAATGCTGTTCGCTTGCTTCCGGACGAATGAGCACGCGGTAAAAGTCCACCTCAGTGGTCGAACCAAGCGCGTTTAGCTCAGCCGCAGTCGCGGACGTTGCCGCGCAGAAGATGACGGCCATGAGGAGGCCGATGATTCCGTGCGGTAGATAGTTCAGAATGAAAGTGATGAAAACGTAATCGGAGTCTTTGGTTTCCAGGTCAGGGTCGTGCGCTTTCAGCACTTCCTTGGCTTCGCCCCGAATTTTCTGGATTTCATCCCGGCCACGCAACACCTCGGTCTTGGCGAAGGCGCCGGCCTCCGCGGCGCCGTTTCGAGTGGCGGTCGTCATTTCGCGTAACGCCGCTTGCTTCTGCGCAAAAACGCCATCGTAGCGCGCCTGCAGGTTGGCGAGTTTCTCCGCCGCGTTGCCGTTTTGCTGCACGCGCTGATACGCCGGCTGATTAAAAAACATGGGCGGCTTCTCCCATTGGAAAAAGACGAAGACCATCACGCCGGTAAACAGAATGAAAAACTGCATGGGAATCTTGAGGACGGCGTTGAAAAGCAGACCGAAGCGGCTGGCCGCGACCGAGCCGCCCGCGAGGTAACGCTGGACCTGCGATTGGTCGGTCCCGAAGTAAGAGAGCGAGAGAAAGAATCCGCCGAGCAGCCCGGACCAGAAGTTATAGCGCTGGGTGAGATCGAACGAAAAGTCGACCGCCTTCAACTTGCCCATTTTGCCCGCGATGGACGTGGCGTCGAAAAACGAGATGTCCGCCGGCAAGCGACGAAGGATCATCCCAAAGGCGACAAACATGCCGAGAAGAATGACGGCCATCTGCCAGCGCTGCGTGATGCTGACGGCCTTGGTCCCGCCGGCGGTGGTGTAGACGACGACAAAAAGGCCGCAGAGCAGGATCGTTAGTTGCAGGTTCCAGCCCAGGATCGCGGAGAGAATAATAGCCGGCGCGTAAATCGTGATTCCGGCCGCCAGCCCGCGTTGCACAAGGAACAAAGACGCACCGAGAAGCCGCGTCTTCTGATCGAACCGCTCACCGAGATACTCGTAGGCGGTGACAACCTTCAGCCGATGGTAGATCGGAATGAAAACCGCGCAGATGAGAATGAGCGCAAAAGGCAGCCCAAAGTAGTTCTGCACGAAGCCCATTCCGCTTTCGTAAGCCTGGCCAGGGGTGGAAAGGAACGTGATCGCACTGGCCTGCGTGGCCATGACCGACAACCCGATCGTCCCCCAGCGGATCGTTTCATCCCCGTGCAGATAATGCCCGAGGTCGTAATCGCGCCGCGTGCGCCAATGACCGTAAAGCGCGATCGCGAGCAGCGTGCCGAGGAGCACGACGTAGTCGATCCA
>JACCXA010000046.1 GCA_013697365.1 Chthoniobacterales bacterium | reverse complement strand
ACTGGATGGAGCAGGAGCGGGAGCGCGGCATCACGATTACATCAGCGGCCACCACTTGTGCGTGGATGCAGAAGCCAGAGCCGGGCGTTTACAAGATGTTCGACGGCATCAAAATGCGCGTGAACATCATCGACACCCCCGGGCATGTCGATTTCACCGCGGAAGTGGAGCGGTCGTTACGCGTGCTCGATGGCGCGATCGCGGTTTTCGACGCGGTCGCTGGTGTGCAACCCCAGTCGGAGACTGTCTGGCGGCAGGCGAATAAGTATCTCGTCCCGCGGATCGCTTTCATTAACAAGATGGATCGCGTCGGAGCGGATTTCGACATGTCGATCGATTCGATGCGCAAAAAGCTGGGCGCGAATGCCTGGCCGATTTTGCTGCCGCTCGGCAAAGAAGATTACCTCAAAGGCCAGCTCGACGTTTTAAACCGCAAAGCGGTTTTCTATCTCGATGATGACTCGATGGGGTCGGTCTACGAGGTCCGGGAAATTCCTGAAGAGAACAAGGCGGCAGTCGAAAAAGCGTACGCTGACCTCGTCGAGCAGATTTCAAATCTCGATGACGAAATCGCTGAGGCGGTTCTCGAAGAGAAGGCAGTCACGCCGCAAATGCTGAAAGCGGGCATTCGTCGTCAGACGATTGCGAACAAATTCGTGCCAGTCGTCGGTGGGTCAGCTTTTAAAAACAAAGGCGTGCAGTACCTCGTGGACGCCGTGGTCGATTATCTTCCCGGCCCGCTCGATATTCCGCCTGCGCTGGGCATGGAGCCGGACACGCACGAGAAAATGGAAGCCCCGACCGACGACAACGGGAAGTTCTGTTCGCTCGCTTTCAAACTCTGGAGCGATCCCTTCGTCGGCAAGCTTGTCTTCTTTCGCGTCTATTCAGGATCGCTGAGCAAGGGCGACACGGTTTATAATCCACGCACGAACAAGCGCGAGCGCATCTCCCGTTTGATTCAGATTCAGGCCGACAAGCGCGAGGACATCGACACCTGTTATGCCGGCGACATCGCGGCAATCGTCGGCATCAAAAACATCACGACCGGCGACACGCTTTGCGACGAAGATTTCCCCATCCTGCTGGAGCCGCCTTCGTTCCCCGACCCCGTTATCTCGATGGCGATTGAGCCGAAGACGAAACAGGATCAGGAGAAGATGGGCGTAGCGCTCCAACGCCTTTCCGAAGAAGATCCAACCTTTAAGGTCTTCACGCACGAGGACACGGGTCAGACCATCATCGCGGGCATGGGCGAGCTTCACCTCGAGATCATTCGCGACCGTATGCTGCGCGAGTTCAAGGTCGACGCGAACGCCGGCAAGCCGCAGATCGCTTACCGAGAAACAATCACGGTCCCCGCCGATGGCGAGGGCAAGCTGATCAAGCAGTCGGGCGGACGCGGGCAGTACGGCCACGTCATCGTCAAGGTGCAGCCGAACGAGCGTGGCAAAGGGATCACGGTCGAGAACAAAGTCATCGGCGGAAATATCCCCAAGGAATACATCCCGGCCTGCAAGAAGGGGATTGAAGAAGCGATGCTCAACGGCGTCGTCGGGGGTTATCAGGTGATCGACGCCAATGTCGACATTGTCGACGGATCGTATCACGATGTCGATTCGAACGAGATGGCGTTCAAGCTCGCGGCAATTTTCGCAGTCAAGGACGCATTCAAGAAGGCGAAACCGATCCTGCTCGAGCCGATCATGAAGGTGGAGAACGCGACCCCCGAAGAGTATCAGGGCGACATCATGGGCGATCTTAATCGCCGCCGCGGCAAAATCGGCAGCATCGAAGTGAAGGGCAACCTCACGATGGTCCAGGCGGAGGTGCCGCTGGCTGAAATGTTCGGTTATGCCACCGCGATTCGTTCGCTTTCCAAGGGCCGTTCAAGCTACTCGATGGAGCCCTCACATTTCGAACAGGTCCCGCAGCAGCTCGTCGCTGCCGTGCTCGACCAGAAGGAAACCAAGTAATGGCTAGCGGGCAACGTATTCGCATTCGACTGAAAGCGTTCGACCATCGCATGCTGGATCAATCGGCAGTCGATATTGTCGAGACGGCGAAGCGAACCGGCGCGCGGGTGGCGGGTCCGATCCCGCTTCCGACCTTGATCGAAAAGTTCACGGTGAATCGCTCGCCGCACGTCGATAAGAAATCGATGGACCAATTTGAAATTCGGACACACAAGCGCCTGCTCGACATCATCGAGCCGACGGCCAAGACGGTGGATGAGTTGAAGAAGCTCAATCTCCCGGCCGGTGTGGATATTACGATCAAGATTTAGTGCTCGCACGCCCGAAACTTTTGCAAGCCCACCAACATGAGCATCGGACTTTTAGGAAAGAAAATCGGCATGACCAGCATCTACGATGCAACGGGCAGGCTGCGTCCGGTGACCGTGGTCGCCGCGGGTGATAATATTTTGCTCCGGCGTGTGACCGTCGAGAACGACGGCTACTCTGCCATCAAGGTCGGCTTCGATACGCAGAAGGAATCGCGCGTTAACAAATCGCTTCTGGGCGAATTCGGCGCGGTTAGCTCCGAGCCGAAGAAGCTGATGCGCGAGTTTCGATTGTCGGAGGACGCTCCAGAAGGGGAGATTAACCTGAGCGTCACGCAGTTCGCCCCCGGGGATTGGGTGGACGTGATTGGCAAGTCGAAGGGCAAGGGCTTCCAGGGTGTCATGAAGAAGCACAACTTCGATGGCCAGGGGGCATCGCATGGATCGAAGACGCATCGCCGAAATGGCGCTATCGGCAATCGCTCCACACCGGGCCGTGTCTTCAAAAATATGGGTATGCCGGGTCACATGGGTGACGAACGTGTGACTGTGCAGAATCTACAGGTCCTGCAGGTGCGGGAGAGTGAAAAAGTGATCTTGATCAGCGGCGCGGTGCCGGGGGCAAACGGCAGCTATGTCGTGGTGCGGCCTGCAATCAAAAAACCTGTTACAGCAGCAGTAGGAGAGGCCAAATGAGCGCAACGGTATTAACCGCAGACGCGGCGCGGGATGCGAAGATCACGCTGATTGACGGTGGTCGCGGCACACAGGCGGTGCATGACGCAGTCGTTGCCATGCGGGCAGCGCGGCGGTCCGGCTCCGCAAATACGAAGACCAAAGCAGAGGTTGCCCTGTCCGGCGCGAAGCCGTGGCGGCAGAAGGGGACGGGCCGCGCGCGGGCCGGCTACAAATCCTCGCCGATCTGGCGCGGCGGTGGTGTCGTTTTTGGTCCGAAGCCCCGTGATTACACGAAAAAAATTTCAAAGGCGACACGGCGCCTCGCGTTTCAAAAGGCGCTGACCGAGCGCATCAATGCCGGTGACGTGCTGACTCTCGACACTTTCGCGGTCAAGGAACTGAAGACGAAAGCTTTTCTCAGTCTCCTGAAGGAGCAAACCGACGCGAAGAAGGTTTTGCTCATCTCGGACTCGTTCGACGACAACACCTACAAAGCGGCGCGGAACGTGAAACCGGTCCTTTTGGCGACCGCCACTGATGTGAACACGGAACAGTTGCTCGCCTTCGACAAGATTCTGATTACGGGCAAGGCGCTCGAGCAAATCGCGGGAAGGACCACGAAGGAATGAACGAACATTTCGATATCATCCAGACTGCGTCACTAACCGAGAAAGCATCGCTCCTGAGCGAAAAGCTGAACAAGTATGTGTTCCGGGTCGCGCCGCGCGCGAACAAAATTCAGATCAAGGCGGCGATCGAAAAGCTCTTTAACAAGACGGTCGTCTCGGTGAACACCTGCAATTATGCGGGAAAAAAGAAGCGTGAACGCCGCGCCGATTTCGGCCGCAAGCCGCACTGGAAAAAGGCGATCGTGACCCTGAAGGAAGGCGACAAAATCGACCTGGTCTAAGTTGTTATGGCAATCCGCAATTATCGCCCTCTGACGCCGACGCTGCGCTTCAAGACGCTGCCGACGTTTGAGGAAATCACGACGTCGAAGTCAAAGCCGCACAAGGGTCTTACCGAAATCAAAAAACGCAGTGGTGGCCGCAATAATAACGGCCGGTTAACCTCGCGGCACATCGGCGGCGGGCACAAGCAGAAGTATCGCAAGGTCGACTTTAAGCGTCGCAAGCACGGCGTCGCAGCCGAAGTGCTGGGGATCGAGTACGATCCGAATCGTTCCGCACGTATCGCTTTGATCAAGTACGCCGACGGCGAGATGAGCTACATTCTGGCACCGGATGGTTTGGCAGCGGGAGCGAAGGTGATGGCAGGGCCGACGGCTGTTCCTGCCTTGGGGAACTCTCTCCCTTTGAGTGCGATCCCGTTGGGCTCGAATATTCATTGCATCGAGATCGCGCCGGGCCGCGGGGGGCAGATCGCCCGCAGCGCCGGGCAACAAGCTACGTTAAGCAACCGCGAAGCGGGTTACGCTCTTGTGAAATTGCCCTCGGGAGAGATTCGCCGGATTCACGACACGTGCTGCGCGACGATTGGCCAGGTCGGCAATGTCGACCATATGAACGTGGTTAGCGGCAAGGCTGGCCGGACGCGCTGGCAGGGAAAACGCCCGCACGTGCGCGGCATGGTGATGAATCCGATCGATCACCCCAACGGCGGTGGCCAGGGCAAATCCAAGGGCGGCGGTGGTCGTCAGCATCTGACGAGTCCGTGGGGTCAACTAGCGAAGGGGTTCAAAACCCGTTCCAAGCATAAGCCGAGCGATCGCTTCATCATGCAGGATCGCCGGATCAATAAGAAAAAATAATTGATATGGGGAGATCGCTAAAAAAGGGACCGTTCGTTGAGCCGTATCTTCTCGAAAAGATCGACAAGATGAACAACTCCGGCCTGAAGAAGCCGCTCAAAACCTGGTCTCGTCGCTCGATGGTAACGCCTGACTTTGTCGGTCACACCTTCATGGTGCATAACGGGAAAACTTTCACCTCCGTCTTCGTGACGGAAAACATGGTCGGTCACAAGCTAGGCGAATTTTCGCCGACGCGGATCTTTAAGAAGCACGGTTCGCATACAGCCAAGGTGACCAAGTAGTGATTTGAATTTTCGATTTGCGATTCGTGACGGCTGGCTGTCCGCAGGGACAACCGGCAGTCGTGGCTCGCTAATCGTGTTACTTGGGAGCGTTCTGTCAGCTGGAGAGCTGGCAGCGCAGGGAAGTAGTTCTTTGTCAGAATCTAAAATTGAATGGGCGGGCGTGGAGGCGCCTGCGGGGACGCTGCTTTTGCAATCCGAAGAGCAGGGCCGCCAACTTGCCTTGCAGCGCGAATCGGTCAAAACGCTGACGAAGAGTCTGGCGGAATCCAATGCGGAAGCGGAGCTGTTCCGCCGGAAGTATTCGGACCTGCAATTGCGGATGGAAGCGCTCGGCCTCGAATCGGCCGATAAGGATCGGGGAAAAATAGAGCAGAGGTTGCTGAGCGCGGTGAGCGATCTGCAATTGACCAGGAAGGAGCGCGATCAGTATCGCGACCAGATAGTGCAGTTAACGGAAGCGATGCTGAATTTGCTCAAGACCTCAACCGGTGGCGACGCAAAGGCGCGTATGGAAGTGGAAGCGCAGGTGCGGAGCACGAATGCGATGCTGGCGAAAGGGGCCACGGCGCCGGCTACGGAGCCGACGGTGATGGATGGCCGTGTTGTAAGCGTGAAGGATGAATGGTCGCTGGTGGTCGGAAACCTCGGTGAAAAGCAGGGCGTTCAGATTGGGATGCCGTTACGCGTCGTTCGTGAGGGTCGGTTGATTGCGACACTGCGGGTCGTGGACGTGCGACAGAAAATTTGCGGAGCGGTGATTCAAGAGATGGATTCTGAAAAAGAAAAAATAAAAGTGGGTGATCGCTTACAAGCGGACGCCCGCCAAAACGTGACTTTAAAATAAATGGAAGTTCGATCGATATACAGGTACGCGAAGATTTCGGCCTTCAAGGTGCGGGAAGTGACGCGTGCGATTCAAGGGTTGCCAGTTTCGGCAGCGCTGGACCTTGTCGCGTTCAGCCCAAAAAAGGCGGCGGGCTTGATCAACAAAACGCTCAAGAGCGCGGTTGCGAACGCGGAGAACAACGCAAACCTCCGGGTCGACGGACTGGTCGTGAAAGAAGCGACCGTCGGCGAAGGCCCGACCATGAAGCGGATGATGCCCCGAGCGCGTGGCAGTGGCAGCCGCATCCTGAAACGCAGCAGTCACATCCGGATCATCTTGACCGACGAGATCGAAATCAAAAGACGCGATAAAATGAAGGCGCGGAAGAAAACGAGTGGGGCCAAGAATGGGGGGAAAAGCGGTGCCAAGGGTGGCGCCAGGAAAGGCGCAGGTTCTACCAAATCCGAGGAGCAGCCGAAGCGTCCACCAACAGAAGGCGGGGAAGCTGGAACCGGGCAGGCGCCGGATCCGAACCTCACCACACGCACAGACGCGAACGAATGATCATGAGATGTCATTTTGAGCAAAGCAAAGCGGACTCGATGCATTTCACGATTTCCCTGAACGTGGGGCAATCGACAGCATCGGGCCAATTGAGAGATCCTTCACCGTCTGCGCGGCTCAGAATGACAAGCTAGAGAAATTTATGGGACAGAAAGTTAATCCAATCGGTTTTCGCCTCGCAGTGAACCGCGACTGGCGTTCGCGCTGGTATGCTTCCCCGCAGGAGCTTCCCACATTTCTTCACAGCGACATCGAGATCCGGAATTACGTAAAGAAGAAGCTGCAGTTTGCAGCGGTCGCGAAGATCATCATCGAGCGTGCCTGGAACAGCATCCGCGTCACCATCCACACCGCGCGTCCGGGTATCGTGATCGGGCGCAAGGGCGCTGAGATCGAGAAGATGACCGAAGAGATCTCGAAGATGGCGCAGGGCAAACAGATCAAGATCGATATCCAGGAGATCAAGACCCCCGAGCTGGATGCGCAGCTCGTGGCGGAGAATGTCGCGTTGCAGATTGAGCGCCGGATCGCTTATCGCCGCGCCATGAAGAAGGCGGTCCAGATTGCGATGGATTTTGGTGCGCAGGGCATCCGGCTGCGCAGCTCTGGACGTCTCAATGGCGCGGAAATTTCGCGCTCGGAGTGGTATCGTGAGGGCAAGGTCCCTCTCCACACCCTTCGCACGCCGATCGACTACGGCTTCGCAGAAGCCAACACAGTTTACGGCAAAATCGGAGTGAAGTGCTGGCTCTGTAAAAAAGAAGAGGCACCGGTCGAACAACCGCAGGCTGTACTGCCGCCCCCTGCGCCTGCTGAAGTTTGAAAATTTTCCTGAGGAGACACTGCTATGCCCTTGATGCCCAAACGCGTAAAGTATCGGAAGTCCCAGCGGGGAAGCCGCAAGGGAACGGCTTCCCGCAATCTCCGGATCGACTTTGGCGAGTTCGGGCTGCAAACCCTCGAACGCGCCTGGATCACAAACACTCAGATCGAAGCCGCTCGTGTCGCGTTAACGCGCCACATGAAACGCAAAGGCAAACTCTGGATTCGAATTTTCCCCGACAAGTCGGTTACCTCACGGCCACCAGAAACCCGCATGGGTAAAGGGAAAGGCGCACCTGAATATTGGGTCGCGACCGTTAAACCGGGCAACATCCTGTTCGAACTTGATGGCGTGACCGAATCAGTGGCGCGCGAGTCGCTGCGCCTGGCGGCTAATAAGCTGCCTGTCCGGACCAAGTTCCTGACTCGACACCATGTGGCTTCGGCCTAACGACATGAAATTCAAAGAGATTAGCGAGATGAGCTCAGAAGAACTGTTGACGAAGAAGCGCGATCTTCGCCAGGAGAGCCTGCATCTGCGTTTGCAGCAGCAGAGCGGGCAATTGGAACAGCCGAGCCGTTTACGCCTGCTGCGCCGGCAGGTTGCGCAGCTGGAAACCGTGCTTTCGCAACGGGCGCTCAAGACGGAGATCAAATAATTATGGCCGAAGCAACCGAAGAGCAGACGACTGAGGCGGCCGCCGCCCAAACCGAGACAAAGCGCGGGACGCGTAAAACCCGCACTGGCGAGGTTATCTCGAGTGGAATGAGCAAGACGATCGTGGTGCAATCGGTCTCACGGGTGCCGCACGCGAAATTCGGCAAGATCGTGAAAGTGAAGAAGAAGTTCTACGCGCACGACGAGGAGAACAAAGCGAAGACTGGCGATACCGTTCGCATCATGGAAACCCGGCCCCTGAGTAAACTGAAACGCTGGCGTCTGGTCGACGTGGTTGCCAAGTAGATCGAGAGAACAGAGACAAATTTATGGTCTACATTAGATCCAGACTGGATGTCGCGGATAACAGCGGCGCCCGCATGGCCACGATGATTGGCGTGATTGGTCAGGGCACCAGCCGATGTGCGGGGATTGGCGACGTCATCACCGCGAACGTCAAAGAAGCGAGCGCCAACGGAACGGTGAAGAAGGGCGAGGTCGTTCGCGCTGTCCTGGTGCGGAC
>JACCXA010000219.1 GCA_013697365.1 Chthoniobacterales bacterium | reverse complement strand
GGCAACAAGATCATCACCACTTCCGGCGGCGAAATGCTTGTTTCGAATGACGAGCCGCTGATCGAACGCGCACGTTTTCTTGCAACAAAAGGCTCGTGATCCGGCCGCGCATTATCAGCACTCTGCGCTCGGTTTTAATTAACGGATGAGCAATGTGCTCGCGGCCATCGGGCGTGGCCAGCTCCGTGCCTTCCCCGAACGCATCGCGGAGCGACGGCGCAACTTTGAGAACTACCGCGCCGCGCTCGCCACGCTTCCCAGGATCGAATTCATGCCGCTGGCGCCCTACGGCACCGGAGACTTCTGGCTGACCTGCATCACCATCGATCCAGCGCGCTTCGGCGCTTCCGGTGACGATGTCCGGCTGGCTCTCAAAGCGTATGGGCCGGTCGCGCTGATCTCCGTTGATCGGTCGGAGCCGCACCTTTTCCGGATCGAGCAGGACCTGCAGCTCCATGTCTCCTGGCGGATCTCGCGATCGAATTTAACGTGGAGCGGTTCGTCCTTATCTCGACAGACAAGGCCGTCAATCCCACCAACGTGATGGGCGCGACGAAACGGCTCGCAGAGCTTTATGTGCAGTCGCTCGGGGACGCGCAAAACCGAAACAAGGTTCATGGCGGTGCGTTTCGGAAACGTTCTCGGCTCGTCCGGTAGCGTCGTGCCGACATTCGAACGGCAGATTGCCGCGGGCGGTCCCGTCACTCTGACCGATCCCGAAGTGACACGGTTTTTCATGATGATCTCAGAGGCCGTCTCGCTCATGCTGCAAACTTCTGCGCTTGGAAAGGGCGGCGATATCTTTGTGCTCGATATGGGAAGTCCGGTGCGCATTTTGGGAGAGAGCGTCACGGGAACGACGCTTCCGAAGATCGCTTGGCTGCTCTCGTTGCCACTGCAGCGCGGTTACGTCAGCTCATTTCTGGCCGAGCTCATGAGCGCGCTCGATGAAGTGAAGGATGCTCACCAGCTCAAAGCGGTCATCGCAAAGATTCTCCCGGACTACACCCCGTTTCACGAAGCGCTGGTGCCCCAAGCTTTTGAACAAGTGACCGCCGCGCCGAGCCTTCGCGGGGTACTTTTAACTGCAGGTCCAGCCTGCTAGCTGGATCGCCCGGCTCAGCCTCAGTTTCCTCCGCTCTCCTATCTTCCTCTTGACGATGGGAGTGTCCGTTTCTAGATACACTGCGTTTCGGCCGGTCGTCATCGCGCTGGCAGCGCACGGAAGCTGCTTCGATTGAAAGGTAAGACGCGGCTCGGCGGACTGAAACGTGTCACACCTTTCATTCTCATGTTTAACGGACTTTTCGGCTGGTTATCCAGCGACATCGGTATCGACCTCGGCACAGCCAACACGCTGGTCTATGTCAAAGATCAGGGCATCGTCCTGCGCGAGCCGTCGGTTGTAGCAGTCCAGGCCGGCACCAACAAGGTGCTGGCGGTGGGCGACGAAGCGAAGCGCATGCTCGGCCGCACGCCTTCCAATATCGTGGCAGTGCGTCCGTTGAAAGACGGCGTCATTGCCGACTTCGAAGTGACCGAAGCGATGCTGCGTCACTTCATCACAAAAGTGCACAACCGCCGCGTCCGGGCACGCCCGCGGGTCGTGATCGCGGTTCCTTCCGGGATCACGGAAGTGGAGAAACGCGCTGTGCGGGAGTCGGCGACCCATGCGGGCGCACGGGAAGTTTACTTGATCGAAGAACCGATGGCGGCGGCCATTGGCGTGGGTCTCCCGGTCCAGGACCCGGCCGGGAACATGATAATCGACATCGGCGGCGGGACGACGGAAGTGGCGCTCATTTCGCTGTCAGGCATCGTCTTTAGTCGCAGCGTGCGCGTCGCAGGCGACGAGCTGGATGAAGCGATCGTGCAGTACATGAAGCGGGCCTATAACCTGATGATCGGGGAACGCACGGCCGAAGAGATAAAGATCAAGATCGGCTCCGCCTATCCGAGTGAAAAGGAGACGAGCGTGGAAGTGAAAGGCCGGGATTTGGTCGCGGGGCTGCCGAAGACGCTGATGATCACTTCGCAGGAAGTGCGGGAAGCGTTACTCGAGCCGATCTCGACGATTGTCGATTCTGTGCGCATCACGCTTGAGCGCTGTCCGCCCGAGTTGTCGGCTGACCTGGTTGATCGCGGTCTGGTGCTGGCTGGGGGTGGCGCATTGTTGCGTGGTTTTGACAAGCTTTTGAGCGAGGAGACGGGTTTGCCTGTCCATGTGGCGGAAGATCCGCTGAGTGCCGTGGCGGAAGGGACGGGCAAGTGCCTCAATGAACTTAAATTTTTACGTCAAGTTGCCTCGACCGATCGGTCGTGGCGGTGACGGATTCTCGGATGGCGGAGACCGGAGTGCCGCACGGGGTAGCGGGCTAATGGGGCATTTCTTCTTTCTGCCTTCCGAGATCCGACATCCAAAGTCGCGATGAGCCGATCCAGCGTGGTCGCGCTGCTGATTCTCGCGGCGATCCTTGGTTATTTCCTAAGTTTCGGAGCGGAGGGGACGAGGAAGTTGCAGGCCGGTTTTTATGAGCTGATCTCACCTTTCCTGATCACGGGCTCGGGGCTGGAGAAGCAGATCACATCTGTCCGCACAGGGTTAAAGTCGCTTGACGAACTGGAGCGCGAGAACACCAGCCTGCGGGTGGAGAATCGCGCCCTAAAGGCAACCAACCAGGCGCTGCGCGATGTAGAGCACGAGGTCAACCGGTTACGCGGAGCTCTGGCCTATCGCGGACGCTCGATCTTCAAGCTCGTGCCGGCGGAAATCGTGACGAGGGATGCCTCCACGTGGTGGCGCACGGTGACGATTAATCGCGGCAAACGGGACGGGATTGAAGGTGACATGGCGGTTGTGACCGAAGGAGGGCTTGTCGGCAAGACGACGACCGTGGGCGATAGCATCTCGGTCGTTCTGCTCGTCTCGGACGAAAATTGCCGGGTCGCAGTGACCGTGGAAGGCACGCGCGAGCAGGGGATTGTCTCGGGCGAACGCGTCGCGGGTGCGCTCACGCCTTTGCTTGATCTGAATTTTCTCTCGAAACAGGCCAACCTTCAGCCGGGTCAGAAAGCCTATACCTCCGGGGTGGGCGGCGTTTTTCCCTCCGGACTGCTGATCGGGACAGTGAAGGAATACAAAGTTCGGGAACTCGATGGCCAGGCCCGGGTGTCGCCCGCTGTCGATCTCTCGAAGCTGGAAGATGTCTTCGTGGTGACGGGGCGGAAATGATCTTCTTCGCGATCCTGGTCGTTCTGGTCTTCCTGGCTCAGATCGTCGAGCTCTTCATTCCGCCTCTCGCGTGGATGTACAATGCGCACATCTACATCGTGCCCCTGATTGTTTTCTACGGGGCGATGGCGCTCCCGTTTCCCTTGATGCTGACGCTCGCCTTCGTCGCCGGCTTCCTCCTCGATGTGCTGACCATGCAGGTCGTGGGAGCGCGAGTTGAAATGACGCTCGGATGGTCAATACTCATCTACGCCGTGCTAGCGTCCATCATGCATGGACTCAGGCCTTTGTTTATCCGAGGGCGGTGGGAGATCCATTGCATTATGAGCGGAATTTGCACGTCGCTCATCCTGCTCGCTCAATATCTGATGATCACCTTCCGGCGCGGCTCACTTCTCTTTACGCCTGAGGCTTGGTGGCAAATCGGCGGGCCGGGAGCGATCGCAATGATCATGGCTCCCCTCATGTTCTGGCTGCTTCACACGATCGGTAATGCAACCGGTAATCCTTTTCTGCCGGAGCGCGACAACTACCGATGAATCAACGTCGTCGCAGCCCGATTTTGCGGATCCAGGTGCTCGCGCTCTTCATGCTCCTGGGGCTGGGAGCCGTAGTCATGCGGCTGTGGTGGGTGCAAGTGGCGCGAGGAGCGGAATGGACGGCGAAGATTCGCGGCAGCTCGGAGGTTACCGTCCGGATTCCATCGATTCGCGGTGAGATTCGGGATCGCAATGGCATCACGCTGGTGCAAAACCGCGCCAGTTACGAAGTGGCTTTTTACCTGCCCGAGATGGTGAAGGGATATCGCCAGCGGGTGGGCCAACCACCGGTGACGGAGTATCGCGCTACGATCAACGGGATGCCAAAGGACATGAAGGAGGCGGACATCGTAAAGATCGTGAACGATGGCGTCGTTCCCCGGCTTGATGATCTGGCCCTCGCCCGCGATTACAACGCGAACAAACTCCAAAAGCATTACCGGACCAACACCGAGGTCCCGTTCGCGTACATCAAGGACATCGATTTCGAAACGATGGCTAAATTCTCCGAGCACGACGTCGGGCTTCCTGGCGTGGACGTCGCGATCAAGCCGGTGCGCTCATATGTCTATGGAGCGCTTGCCTCCCACCTGCTGGGCTACGTCGGCGCGCCGGACGACACAAACAAGGAAGAGGCGCGCAAGTTCACCTTCTACCAGAGCGATGTAGAGGGGAAATCGAACATCGAAAAGGCGATGGATGATTACCTGCGCGGCAAGCCGGGTGTGCGTTACATGCGGCGTAACGCCAAGGGCGCCATCGATGGGGTCCTACGCGAGGATCCGCCCCAATCGGGCGCCAACGTGATGCTGACAATCGACGCTCGCATCCAGACGATCACCGAGGAGGCGTTGCGCGTCGTGGGCCGGGGGGCGGCTGTGGTGGTAGATCCAAACAACGGCGAAATTCTCGCGATGGCGTCCGTGCCCTCCTTTAACCCGAACACTTTCATCCCCAGCATCAAGGCGAAAGACTGGGAAGCGCTCCGCGCGAACACGGCCAATCCCTTAGTGAACCGGGCGATCAGTGCGTTTCCTCCGGGGTCAACGTTTAAGCTCGTGACCGCGCTGGCTGGGCTGCGCAAAGGTTTGGCGAACGCTCGTTATAACTGCGGGGGCGGCGTGGGCTACGGAAACCACTTCTTTCGCTGCCACATCGCGGAAAGGGGCGGCACACACGGCATGATCGGATTGGCAGAGGCGCTGAAGGTGTCGTGCAACTCATACTTCTACCAGATGGGGAACGCGGCCGGTATCAACGCGATCGAAGAGACTGGCAAGACTCTGGGCTTGGGTGAGGCGACCGGGATCGAGACTACGAGCGAGCAGCCGGGCGTCCTGCCGAGTCCGGATTGGATGCGGGTACACTACCCTCGGGAACGCTGGACTTCAGCATACACGGCCAACGTTTCGATCGGGCAAGGGTATGTGCTCGTGAGCCCGCTTCAGCTCGCGATGGTGTACGCCACGGTGGCGAATGGTGGTGTCTCGTATTTCCCGCGCCTCGTTCGAAACGTGGTCGCAGCCGATGGGACGGCGATTTTGAACGAGATGGGTCAGCCGGTCGTTCCACCGGCGCCGAAGGTCCATGGCGATTTGCGCGTGGACTTCAAGCCCGAACAGATCCAAGCCGCGAGGAATGGCCTTTGGAAAGTAGTGAACGAGGCGGGGGGAACCGGCGGCAAAGCACGCCTGGAGGGTGTGGAAGTGGCCGGCAAGACTGGCTCGGCGCAGGCAATGACTCAAGGCAAAAGCGACACCATCGCCTGGTTCGGAAGCTTCGCTCCCTTCGACGCCCCTAGGTATGCGATCGCTGTGATGGTCCAGGGCGGTAAAGGCGGCGGCGCCGTGGCCGCCCCCATCGCGCACCGGATCATGGAACGCGCACTGGCGCTGGATGCCGGAAAATTTGAGCAGCAAGTCGCCTGGCTCGAACCAGCGCAGAAAGCAGATCCATTTCAGTTTCTTGAGTCAGTAGAGTTCAAAGACTCCGGGCTGGGTCTCGCTGATGAGGATCAGGAAAATCCCGCCGACTCGCAAGGTGCCGACGTGCAGATGGCAACGGCGGGCGCTGCGCCTGAAGTCGAGCCCGAAGCGGATGCGCGGGGAAAGATTGTGCCGCGTGCACAACGGGTGGCGCGCGCCCAGCCCGTTGCTCTCCAGCCCGCTCCGCCGCCCCGACGGCCTAACTTTTTTCAACGTCTCTTCGGTGCCAAACCCGCACCGCAGCCAGCTCCTGCGCCGCCTCGTCGCGGCGCTCCTCCGCGCAGACAAAACCCCTGATCACGCCCATGAACGCCCGTTCGCCGCGCTTGCTCGTGATCTCACACCTTTCGAGATTTTATGATAGACAAAGTGAAACGAATTTTAGGCCTCTCCGCTCGCAAGACGGGCAACAAGCTCGTCATCAGCGTGGAGAAATTGGAGCGTCGAGTGGCGCTCCTCGAGGACGGGCGGCTGGAAGAATACAGCGTCGAACGTAATAGCACCCGCAACATCGTCGGGAGCGTCTACAAAGGGCGCGTCAAGAATATCGAGCAGGGGTTGAAGGCGATGTTCGTCGACATCGGCTTTGAGAAAAACGCCTTCCTTCATTTCTGGGATGCAATCCCGGCCGCCCTCGATAGCGGAATCGAGGAGATTGATCGGCCGGAAAAGCGGAACGCGAAGAAACGGATCACGGCGAAGGATATTCCGAGCATCTATCCCGTTGGTTCCGAGGTGATCGTGCAGGTCACGAAAGGGCCGATCGGCACTAAAGGCCCGCGCGTGACCACGAACTTGAGCTTTGCGGGACGTTATCTCGTCTTCATGCCTTACAGCGAGCGCAGCGGAATTTCCCGGAAAATCGAGGACCCGAAGGAACGCGATCGTTTGCGAAAAATTCTCCGCGAACTTGAAATCCCCGAGGGCGTCGGCGTGATCATCCGGACGGTGGGGGAGGGGCAACGCGCACGCTATTTCGTGCGCGACCTCGCGTTTCTGGTCGAGCAATGGCAGCGCGTCGAACATGCGATCAAAGAGGAGAAGGCGCCGAGCCGCGTCTTCGAGGAACCGGACCTGGTCGACCGGACGGTGCGTGATTTCCTGACTGACGAGATCGATGAAGTCATTTGCGATGACCGCACGGCCATCGAGCGGATGAATGAAATGGTGGGGCAAATCTCGCGACGCGCGCGCAACCGGATCCAGTTCTACGACGGCGCCGCGCCCATTTTTGAGACGTTCGGCGTTCAAAAACAGATCGACGACGCCTTTCACCGCCAGGTCTGGCTGAAATGCGGGGGCTACATCGTGATCGACGAAACCGAGGCCCTCGTTGCGATCGACGTCAACACAGGGCGAAACAAAGGCGGCCGCGACGTCGAGAAAACGATTTTGCAGACCAACCTCGAGGCGGCGGACGAAATCGCGCGGCAGCTTCGCCTCCGCAATATCGGGGGCCTGATTATTGGTGATTTCATCGACATGAAAAGCCGCAAGGACCAGCAGGCGGTTTATGGATTGATGAAGGAACGGCTACGACGTGACAAGGCGAAGACGCACGTGCTGCCGCTCTCAGCGCTCGGGTTGATGGAAATGACCAGGCAACGGGCGCAGGAAAGCCTGAGCGATTCCATTTTTGAAAACTGCCCGTATTGCCAGGGACGAGGGGCCGTGAAGACTTCCATGACAACCAGCGTGGAGCTGCACCGCATGCTCAACACGGTCATGCGCAAATATCAGGACACGGTGCACGATATTCGGGTGATCCTGAACCCAGACGTCCTGAAGCGCCTAAAAGAAGAGGACGAGGAGTTGCTCGTCGAGTTGGAGCGTCGCTACGCAGGCCGGCTGATGTTCCGCGGCGATCCCGCCTACCATCATGAGAAATTTATGGTCACGGACGCCAATAATGGAGCGGAATTGAAGCCCTAGCGATGCAGGCAAACCGTTCCGGAGGCGTTCCCGGGTGGTACTTTTCTCAAATAAAGGTCTGGAATTCAAATTTTTCTATGCCACAATCGCCGCGGTCAGGAGACGAGAAATCGTTTTTCGGGCATGCCCCCGGCGCATTTAAGTTGACGACAAGCCGGGACTTAACCAAACAACAGGAGCAACAATATGAAAAAACTAACCTTAACCTTGTGCGTGATGACGGCCTTGGTCTCGGCAGCTTATGCCGGCACTGAAACCTATTCTTCCGGCAAGGAAATGAAGCAGACAGCAACGGAAGCCCCATGCCCATCGTGGTATGCGGATAACGAATTCAACGTTTCGATCTCGGGCGTCTACGCTCCGACTTTGAATGACTACGTCGAAGACACCTACCTCGGTGTTGACCACGGGTGGGGTGCGGCGATCGACGCGAAGTTTTTCTTCCGTCGTTACTTCGGCGTCGGTATTCAAGGCTTTGGCTTGTCGCTTAATAACAGCAGTGACGATGGCTTTCGCAGTTTCGACAATGACGCTAACAACGACTTCGCTGGCGGCGTCCTGGGCACGTTCACCTTTCGTTATCCGATTCCTTGCACTCGTTTCGCCCCTTACGGTTGGGTTGGTGTAGGTGCGATCTTCGGCGGCGGCGCTGATGGCAATGAGTTCGACGAAGACGACTTGTTCGACGAAGATGATTTCTTCAACGATGATAGCGGCGAAGATGATGCGCGTCTGATGGCTCAATATGGTGTGGGCTTCGAAATCCGCTTCACCCCGCATATCGGATTGTTGAACGATGTCAGCTTCAACCATGTCGAAGGCGGCTTTAACGACTTCTGGCAGTTCCGTGCCGGTTTGAACTTCGCGTTCTAAGCGGAACGAGACAAAATTCACAAAACGCCGGGAGCACTGTATGTGTTCCCGGCGTTTTTGTTTATGCGACAAAAGAGCTGATCTCGTCGAGGGGCTTACGGTGAATGTCTGGCACGACCGCACCATCAGCGGCGTGACCTGCGACGAGCAGAAGAAACGGCTTCTCAGTCGACGGACGATTCAGCATTCCGTTCAGGAAACCCATCGGGCTGGGGGTATGGGTAAGAGTCGACAGGCCGGCGTGGTGTAGCGCGGTGATGAGAATTCCTGTCGCGATGCCGACTGATTCGGTCGCATAGTAGTGCTTGATGCGAGAGTTATCGGGGCCGGCGCCAAAGGGTTGGGAGAAGATTGCGATGAGCCAGGAAGCAGTTTCGAGGAAGGGTTTTTTGGCGTCCGTCCCGAGGGCAGCGAGCGCTGCGAGCCACTCAGGTGGAGCGCGCCGTTCATAGAATTCCTGCTCTTCCTTCTCGGCTGCCGCCCGGATCTGCTGCTTCACAGTGGCATCGCTCACGGCCACAAAATGCCATGGCTGCATATTAGCGCCGCTCGGCGCTGTCCCGGCGGCCCGGATGCAATCTTCAATCACTGAGCGGGGTACGGCACGGCTCGAGAATTCCCGCACCGTCCTCCGCTTCCGCATTCTCTCAAGGAAGTCTGCGGCTCGCGTCGCAATTTGCTCTGCGGTCATCAACTCGCGAGCCGGTAGGGGAAGGAAGCGGGGCGTCATTCTCAAAGATTAAACCCAAAGAGTTTGCGCCGGAAGTGCGTTGCGCGGTTTGCGTTGGGCGTGCGTGCCCCGAAACTGCGACATGTCTTTCGCGGCAACTCTGGACAACCTTGCGACTGAACGGTCGGCCGTCGTGCGGCAATTAGAGGAGCTGATTGCGCCGAAGTCTGATTCCGAGCTGGAAATTCTTGGGCAACGAGCGCGGGTGCTTACTCGTCGGAACTTCGGCCGTACCATGCGATTGTTTGCCCCACTTTATTTGTCGAACGAGTGCATCAACAACTGTCGCTACTGCGGATTCTCGAGGGACAATCCAATCCTGCGCGTGACGCTGGATCTCGACCAGGTGGCCGTGGAGGCGCGTCATCTAGCCGCCGAGGGTTTCCGACAGGTGCTGCTCGTCGCGGGCGAACACCCTAAATTTGTCAGCGGCAGTTATCTCTCCGACTGCGTGCGCGCGTTGATTCCTTCTTTTTCATCGATTGCGATCGAAGTCGGACCGATGGAAGCGAACGAATATGCGCCGGTTGTCGCGGCTGGTGCCGAAGCGCTTGTTGTTTACCAGGAGACGTATGACCGGCAGGTGTATGCCCAAATGCATATCTCGGGACCAAAACGAGATTTCGAGTGGCGCCTGGAGTGTCCGGAAAGAGGTTATGCGGCTGGATTCCGGCGCATTGGAATCGGCGCGCTTTTCGGTTTGGCTCGGTGGCAAGAGGAAGCCGTCGCTCTTGCCGCGCACGTGGATTACCTCCTGAAACATTGCTGGCAGGCGCAGGTCAGCGTGAGCCTTCCCCGTCTTCGCCCTGCTGCCGGTGGCTTCACGCCCGCTTTCGTCATGAACGACCGCGATCTCGCCCAGCTCATCTGCGCCTTTCGGATAACGTTCCCGCAGGTTGGGATCGTTCTCAGCACGCGCGAGCGCGCCGCTTTGCGCGATGCCTTGGTGCCGCTAGGTGTGACAATGATGAGTGCCGGCAGCCATACGGAACCGGGCGGCTACACAGGCCAGGGAACAGCCAACCTGCACAAGACAGTCCGCGGCAAGATTGTCGCGCCAGATTTTGAGAATGCTCAGATCGCGACCGGCCAATTCGAAATCAGTGACGACCGTCCCCCTTCGGAAATTGCTGACACCTTGCGGCGCATCGGCCTCGAGCCGGTCTGGAAGGACTGGGATCAGGCGCTGCTCGCCTCATGAATGTCTGGTTAAACGGCGAGGCTGCAAAGACCCGGGGCGCAAGGACGATCGCTGATTTGGCGGACCGCTATGGCCTGCATCCAAATGGCATCCTGATCGAGCATAACGGTATCGCGCTGCACAAGCGCGAGTGGACGGAGCGAGAGTTAGCGGAGGCGGATAGAGTGGAATTCATCCGCGTCGTCGCTGGCGGCTGATGCGCATCGCTTACCCTGAAGCCGCGAGTCTCCGGCCGACCGCGATGAATAGGCAGCCCACGGAGCGATTCAGCCACGCACTAAGCGTTTCGCTTGTCTGAAACCTGCGGCCTATTGAATGCGCGCACATGGTTAAGAAGGATTGCCGCCGTCAGGAAGAGCCCGAAATTTTGAATCCCCAACGTTGATGTGTTTAAAAGCTCCGGAGAGGCCGCTCGTTAAGCCGCCGCCGCCTTCACTACGACTCGCATCCCATCCGCGGACACAACCGCGACGCTGGTTTCGGC
>JACCXA010000202.1 GCA_013697365.1 Chthoniobacterales bacterium | reverse complement strand
CATGTACGCCGCATGTGTGTCTGCATGCGGCACGCTGAAGGGTCCGCTGCACGGCGGCGCGAACGAAGAGTCAATCTACATGCTGAACGAGATCGGCACCGCCGATCGCGCGGAAGCGTGGATGATGGATGCCCTCGCGAAGAAGAAAAAGATCATGGGCTTAGGGCACCGCGTTTACAAAAGCGGCGACTCGCGCGTGCCGATCATGCGCGAGATTGCGCGCGACTACGGCAAGCGGATCGGCAAACCTGAATGGGTGCCGATCTGCGAAACCCTCGAGAAGACGATGGAGCGCGAGAAAGGACTCTGCGCGAATGTTGATCTGTACGCGGCGCCGGTCTTCACGATGTTCGGATTCCCGTCCGAGCTGAACACGCCGATCTTCGCGGTCTCGCGTGTCGCGGGATGGGGCGCGCACGTTATCGAGCAGCACGACAACAACCGCCTGATCCGGCCGCGCTCACTTTACGTCGGGCCGGCCGAGCGTCCGTATCCCGGCTCTTCATCAAACGGCAGCAAGTAGCCGCGCGATGGCCGACGAATCCCAGTCGCTCCAGGAAAAATTCGCGCCGGCGAATGCCTGCTGGGGATGCGGGCCTGCGAATCCGGACGGGCTCCGCATTCGCAGTTTTGCGCGTGGGGAGGAGGAGGTGGTGGCGGAGTGGACGCCTCAGCCAAAGTACGAGGCGTTTCCGGGTGTCTTGAATGGCGGCATTATCGGAACCCTCCTCGATTGTCATTGCAACTGGACGGCCAGCTGGCATCTGATGCGGGCCTCCGGTCAGGACCATCCGCCTTGTACGGTGACGGCCGACTACGCCATCAAGCTCCTGCGTCCCACGCCCACCGCGGGAACGGTTTCGCTCGAAGCGAAGGTTGTCGATGCAACGGCCAACAAAGCGACCGTCGAGGGCACCCTGACCGCAGGGGGCAAGGTCTGTGCAACCTGTCGCGGGACATTCGTCGCGGTGGAGGAAGGTCATCCAGCCTTCCACCGCTGGTAGAAGGGCCGGGGAGCAACCCGCGGAGACGGTCCGAAGAAATCGGACCAGGAAGGCTAGACCCTGTGCCGTCCGACCCTAGCGCGCCATGCTGTAAACTTCTACGAGCGCAATTCCGGTATGGAAGGGAACCGCGCTGCGCACCACAGCGGTATAGTTGCCCGGCGTGAGAGCGTTATAGATCACACATTCCCGGTCGTCGATTGGCGCAAAGGGAGTGGCTTTGATCTCGGATTCCTGGTGGCTTTTCCAACTGTCGTTGCTCGCCAGGAGCGTACCGTCCTGGTTGTAGACCTCCAGGATCGGATCGGCCAGTGCGCCGGTCACACCTGCGGTTTCAAGTGATGACCCAAGCGCCCGGATCATCACCGGGATTTGCCCGGCGCCGCTGACAACGAAGCCTCCGATCATGATGTTGTTCTCGCCGGCTTCGATTTTTCCGCGAACGGAAAGGTTGATGATTCGTCCTGCTGTGGTGGTCAAATCGTAGAGTTCGAAGAGGCCGACCCCGGCGCCTCCATCTGCACCGGCTAAGACTGCGGTGTAGGAACCGGGCGGGAGTTCTGCGACGAGCGCGGCTTCTTTTTCTTCCGTTGGTTCCAGACCCGGTGCGTTCACCGAATCGTAGGTCAGGCGCCAGTCGTCGTTCCGGGCAATCATCGCCCCACTGGCGTCATATAAAGTGAGGAGTGGATCTCCGAGCACATTCTGCAATCCGCTCTTCTGCAGAGACGGCCCCAGCGCCCGCAAAGCGACTCGCTTCGAAGCGCTGCCATCGATGGTAAAGCCGGCAATAAGCACCTCCTCACCGTGCGCGACGTAGACGCGGGTGGAGACGTTCGCCAGGGCAGTGGGAAGAGAGGTCACGTTGAAACCGGTGAATGAAACTGATTTGGAGGCAGCCGGAGCGGAAAAGCTAACTTCATAGGAGGGCGAACTCTCGCGGCCCAGAGAATCGTAGGCCGTGGCGGCAAAGTAATATTTTTTGCCCGCGGCCAGGTTCGAAATTACCGCGCTCGTGGCAGAACCGACATCGACCACAGTGACGGGCCGTTTCGAGACAGTTCCACATAAGACTCTGTAGCCGGCGATATTCGGATCAAGGCTCGCGTCCCAGGTCAGGGTGATGGAACGCTTTGACGGCACGGCAGAGGTCGGAGCCTTTTTTGTCGGAGGTGTCTTGTATTTCGTCTTCTTTTTTGGCGCGGCCTCACTCGTGCCGACAACAAAAAAAGAGAGGGAGCAAAGAAGGAGAATGAAAAGGTAGGGACGAAGGCGCATTGGGAACCGAAGGAGGTTTCAGTTCCAAAGCAGAGAACATACCTCGCGGGACGCTGGAAAACGGAGCGATCAATCGTTGTCCGGTGCGCTCAGACGTGCCCGAGAAGCGCGCCCAGGAGGACTCGAACCTCCGACCGTCGGATTAGAAATCCGATGCTCTATCCGGCTGAGCTATGGGCGCCGGCTTGGGGAAGATGCGCTTTCGCTCGCGCAGTGCAATTGCTGCGTTCGTCTTCATCAATGGGCTGATCCAAACCTAGGAGTCGCTCCGCACGATCAGGATTGGGCGCCCCGGTCGGCTGGAGTCTGAGGGCAAAGCGACTTCAGGACTGCCGCTGAAGAAACCGTAAGTTCGAGGTCGCACCTGCGCATCTGTAGTTGCGCCCCAGCGGCCCGCCAGAGTGGTTGCGGGGGCGGGATTTGAACCCGCGGCCTTCAGGTTATGAGCCTGACGAGCTACCAGACTGCTCCACCCCGCGTCTTGAAGATCGACATTATGCTGATCGAACTTGGGAATGCAAACGCAAACTCGGCGAGTTGCGCGGCGCGGACGCTGGAGTCATGTCTGAGCGTGCCAGAGCAAGCTTCCGGCGAAGATTACGGCGGCAGCATCCTGGTTGGGACAGCGAGTTGGTCCGACCCGGGATTCGTCGAGCATTGGTATCCGAAGAAGATGCCGGCGAGCGAGCGGCTGGCGTGGTACGCAGAGCAATTCGAAATGGTGGAAGTGAACTCCACCTTCTATGCAGTCCCTGACCTGCGGATGGCGGAGCGCTGGTGTCGGAGTACTCCGGATGGATTCATTTTCGATGTGAAATTGCACCAGTTGCTCTCACGTCATGCGACCGGTGCGAAGTTATTGCCGCCGAGATTGCAAGAGCGCGCCGAGACAGACCTCAAGGGGAAGGTGAAGCTCACGCCAGAGATCGAAGAGGCGATGATCCGGGAATTTCTCGGACCGGTGGAAGTGCTGCGGGCGGCGGGCAAGCTGGGAGCGCTGCTTCTTCAGCTTTCTCCGGCGTTCTCGCCGCGCAAACATGAGCTCGGCGACCTGCAGAATTTACTGTCGGCCTTGCAGCCGTATCGGGTGGCAATCGAGTTGCGAAACCGGAACTGGGCCGAAGGCAGACAGCTAGAGACGACGCTCGCCTTTCTGCGCAAACACGCGGCCACGCTTGTCTCGGTGGATTCGCCGGCCACAAATCATTTCACGATCATGCCGCACGATCTGGATGAGGTCACCACTTCCGAGCTCGCTTACCTGCGGCTGCACGGGCGCGATGCCAAAGCATACACGACGGGCAAAACAGTGGCCGCGCGTTTCAATTATGATTATGACGACGAAGAGATCGCTGAAGTCGCGACCCGGTCGAAGAAGCTCTCTGGAAAGGCGAAGGAGGTGCACGTCGTCTTCAACAACAACGCCCTCGATTACGCGCCGCATGCCGCTCTCCGGATGCGCGCCGCCCTGAAGCAAATCGCGCAAGCTCCGCTCCGTCAGCCGACGCTGCTGTAGCGGCGGTCTCTGACCGGCGAACGTCGCAACCTGTCAGTCCACGCACGTGCTTCAGAAGACGACGGTCACAGACCGTCGCTACGTGCGCGGAAATTTACTCCGAGGGCGGCATGGGAGTTGCATCAGAAGACGGTAACTATTCGTCAGGCAAGCCGTACGGGCGAGCCAGGCGGAACCGGATCACCGACTATGAAACACCTCATTGCCATTCTCTCCAGCAGCTTCCTTCTCACCTCTTGCGCCGACATGTATGTGACCAAGTCGACCGTCAACACTGCGAGCACCGGAGGGATCGTTGACGGGAAGGATTTCGGCTCCGTTTCGGGCGTGCACATGACCACAAGCTGTGGCGTAGGCGCGCATGATCCGAAGGCGATTTACATCCGGCCGTTTTGCATCGACAACGCAACCTTCATTGGCGACCAAACCGCCTCCGATGGCGAGATGCCGATGCGCAAGGCGCTCACACCGGTTTCGTTTGCCTCCACCTTGAAAGAGCAGCTCGAAAAGATTGCTCCGGCTCGAATCCTGAAGGACGACGAATCTCCCCGCACTGGTTGGCTGGTGGAAGGTGATTTCACAATGGTAGACGGCGGCAGCCCGCTCGGCCGGTTCTTCTTCGGACAATTCGGCGCAGGCCGCTCCTACCTTGCGATGCATGTGCGCGTGACCGATGTCGAGACGGGCGTGCTCGCTTATGAATTTGACGTCGCCGGCGGCAGCCGGTTGCAAGGCAAGCTCGGCACGGTGCGGGCCAGTGGCCTTGGCAAAGCGACGCCGTTCGATCTCGTCAATGCCGCCGAGCGTATCTACCTCGCGCTCTCGCCGAACGCGTTTCGCTACGGCGCGCGCAGCAGCGTAGCGTTGCAGTAGCAAACAGTGCCGCTGCGGGCAATTGACCGTGCAACGGTGGCTGGACGTCGCGCAGGAGAGTGAACCGGCTTTACGGTTGCCAACCCAAACGCACCGTCTAACGTGCTGCCCTTTCCCTCCCGTGACTCTTCGCCACCCAATTCTCGTCGTTCTCTTCGCTGCTTTTCTTTCCAGCGCTTTCGGCGGGCGGATGCCTGGGGCCCAGGCGTTTATTGTTGTCGACTCGAAAAGTGGTCATGTGCTCCAGGAGCGCGAATCGAAGCAGAAGCGGCAGATCGGCAGCCTGACCAAAGTAGCTTCGGCCATGGTGGTTCTGGACTGGGCTGAGCGGCAGTCCGGCGATCTCGGTCAGCTCGCAACGATTCCGCCAGAAGCATTCGTCGGCGCAAACGAAAACGTCATCGGCCTTCAGCCGGGGGACACCGCCACCCTGCGCGACTTACTGTATGCCTCGCTGGTGCAGTCGGATAATGTCGCGGCTTACACGCTTGCGCATCACGTCGGTCAGGCTTTGCAGGGGATCGTCCCTCCCGCCGGAGATGGCCCTGTCGCGACGTTTGTCGGCCAGATGAATGCGCTCGCGAAGACGCTCCGGATGGAACGCACCCGTTTCGTCAATCCGCACGGGAGCGATGCAAACGTCAAACCGGTCCCGTATTCGACCGCAATGGACCTGGCGCGTTTGACCCGGTACGCGATGAACAAGGCGAGCTTTCGTTTTTATGTCTCGCAAAAAGAGCGGCAGATTTCCTTCAACCAGGGTGGTGCCCGCAAAGAGTACATTCTGCGGAACACGAATGAGCTCCTCGGAACGGAAGGCGTGGAAGGTGTGAAGACTGGCCGCACCGCGCGGGCGGGGGACTGCCTCATCTTGTCGGCGCAACGACAGGCGGAAATAATCAAGCAAAGCGAGACCAGCACTACCGTCATCCCGCGGCATCTCATCGTCGTGTTGCTGGGAAGCCCTAATCGTTTCGAGGAAGGTCGCCAGACCCTGAACCTGGGATGGCAGCTCTACGAACAATGGGTCGCAGGCGGCCGGATGTTGGACCCGAAAAAGGCTCTCTGAGCGGACGCAGTCCTTCAGTCATGAAGCCGCGGATCGGTGTCCTCACAAGCGGTGGCGATTGCCCGGGATTGAACGCGGTGCTGCGCGGGGTGGCGCTTGCCGCAGACAAGCTGAACCTTGAAGTTCTCGGTTTTCTGGACGGATTCGAGGGTCTCCTGCCGCCGGGCAATTTCATTCTCCTCGACCGCCGGACGACCAGCGGGATCATGCCGCGCGGCGGCACGATTATCGGGACTACGAATCGCGGTCATTTCACCGCCAAGGTGGGAGCCGGCGATAAGGCCGTCGTGGCGACCGAGGTGATTGCCGAAGCAAAACGCGTTCTGAAGGAACATCGAGTCGAGGCATTGATTATCGTCGGTGGCGATGGCTCGATGACGACCGCGCTGCAATTGCAGGAGGGCGGGATCAACTGCATTGGCGTTCCAAAAACGATCGATAACGATCTCGAGGCGACGGCGATGACGTTCGGATTTGATTCTGCGGTCGCCGCGGTCACGGATGCGCTTGATCGTCTCCATACCACGGCGACCAGTCACAAACGCGTCATGGTCCTCGAAGTGATGGGACGCCATGCCGGGTGGATCGCATTGCACGGCGGGATCGCGGGCGGCGCGCACTTGATCCTGATTCCTGAGATCCCGTTTGATTACGACAAGATCACGGATGCAATCAAGATGCGGGACACGCGTGGCAGCATCTACTCGTTAGTCGTGGTCGCGGAGGGGTCGCGACCGGCTGACGGCCAGGCGGTCATGCGTCCGGTGGAGACGGGCGAGTTCCGCTTCGGTGGGATCGGGAGCGTGGTGGCGGCGGAGATTGCCGTGCGTACCGGCAAGGAAACGCGCTGCACTGTTTTGGGTCATCTTCAGCGAGGCGGGGCGCCGACCACGCTGGATCGGATCCTGGGGACGCGCTTCGGCGTGAAGGCAGTCAAGATGATCCATGAACGGCAGTTCGGCTCGATGGTCAGCTATCAGAACTATCAGGTTCGCCAGGTGCCGATTGCGGATGCCATCAATCGTCTCCGGCTCGTGCCGGTGGATGGCGAGATGGTGCAGACGGCGCGCGACGTGGAGATCTCTTTCGGCGATTAGCCGAATACTTCCATCCTGCACTTTCGCTTACACTTGCACCTCGCGTGAGAGCAGGGCCCAGGTGAACCTGCGGGATCAAAGAAGAGAGTGGCGGCCCTGAAGTCTCCAAGTAACTTCCGACCTCTCGTTTCTCTATGATCAACATCCTTCGCAAAAATCAGAAGGCCCTCTGGATCGTCATCGCGCTCCTCTGCGTTCCTTTCGTCTTCTACTTCAGCAATTCCAACATCGGTGCGATCGGAAACGATCAGTTCGGGACCATCTACGGCCGTTCCGTTCCGGTTCTCGAGTTCCAGCGGAACGCACGCCTCTTCAATCTCGCGCGCGATCTCGGGATGTTCACTTTTCTGCAGGATATGGTCGCAGGCGCGGACTCCCAGGAGGAGGCCTACTCCGATTTCACCTGGAACCGCCTTATCCTGCGCCACGAAGCGGATCGGCTTGGGATTAAAGCTCCACCGCAGGAAGTCGTGAAAGTCGTGAAAGGCTTGCGCGCTTTTCAGGGGCAGAACGGCTTCGACATCGCCCGGTATAACGAGTTCACCCAGACGGCTCTTCCTGCGATGGGCTTCACTGACGCGCAAATCGAGGAACTGGCCGCGGATCAACTCACGCTCGAGCGCCTGAAGGAACTGATCGGCACCGGCGTGCAAATTCCGGAGGCGGAAAGCAAGGATAACTACGAGCGCGCGCATGGCCGGCTCGACGTAGGTGTTGTTCGTTTGCGCACCGAGGATGTTGCGAAAGACATCAACATCACAGAGGAAGACGTCTCGAAGTATTACGAAGGGCGAAAGGCGGAACTGAACACGGAGGAGAAGCGGCAGGTTAGCTTTGTCAGCTTTGGCCTTTCCGAAGAGCAGAAGAAGCTGGCTGGCAAGGAGCGCGTCGAAGTTCTGCAAAAGCTGGCCGATCGCGCGAATGATTTTAGCCAGGCACTGCTCGAGCCGGGCGCGGACTTCAACCAGGTGGCCGCCAAATTCGAGCTGCCGGTGCAGGCGACGGGCAACTTCACGAAGATCGCGCCCGATCCTTTGTTGAGTTTGAATCCGCAGCTGACGCCGGCTGCGTTTAGACTAACACCGCAGGACCCGAACACCGACCCGATGCAGGTCACTGATTCCTTCTACGTCTTGCACCTGAATGGCGTGGAGGCCGCGCAGCCGCTCACGCTCGATGAAGCCAGGCCCCAAATCATGACTGCGCTGAAGGAGCAGCGTTCGCGTGAGTTGCTGGCGACGGCGGGCGCGACCGTGGCGCAAAAACTTCGCGAGAGCCTGAAGTCCGGCGCTCCGCTCGAAGCGGCCGCGCAACAAGCCGGTTATCCCCTCGAAAAAATTCCGCCTTTCACCCTTTCTGATCCGCCGGCGCGGAGGATGGAAGCAGACAAGCCACCGCAGCCCGAGGCCCCAGATCTCCAGATGGTTAAAGGAAAGATTTCCGAAATGAATCCGGGCGAAGTGAGCGAGTTCCAGCCGACGGAAAGCGGGGGTGTCGTCGCGATCTTGGAAAAACGCGACCAGCCCGCTCCAGAAGGTTACGCCGCCGGCAAGGACTCGTTCAATTCGAGGTTCCTGCAGAACAAGCAGGAGATCGCTTTTCACGAGTGGTTGCGAGAACGCCGGC
>JACCXA010000183.1 GCA_013697365.1 Chthoniobacterales bacterium | reverse complement strand
CTCCAAGCCGAAGGCGCGCGCCACCTTTACCATATCTGGGAAGGCGACGCCGCTTTGCGGACCCTCACCAACGAGAAGGCCAAAGTAATTAGACTGCGTGGAGCGGATGGAAAGGTATCCGCCGTTGCTCAGAACAAACAGCACGATCGGCAGACGATTGTGCGCGATGGTTTGCAGCTCCTGGATGTTCATCATGATGCTGCCATCACCGGCGAGGCAGATAACTCTTTTACCTTCGCGCGCGACAGCGGCGCCTATTGCAGCGGGCAGATCATACCCCATGGAGGCGCTACCGGAGTTACTGAAAAGTCGTTGACCCTTTCGAATCTTCGCTGCCTGGAACGGTACGATGCAAGCCGTCGCATCTCCGCTCACCGTCACATCATCGGCCGTGAGCTGTTCAAACAATGTCTCGATGAAAAAGTAGGGGTTGATGCCGTTCTCCGTCGTCCGCTGATGTGGCAGAACAGCGGGATAGCGCGCCACGCGTTCACGACACCACTCCAGCCACTCCGCATCTTGCCGGGAGTCGAAGTGCGCCGCTTCGAGCTGCCGCTCCAGTTCCTGCAGAAACAGTTTCGCATCGCAGCATATTTTTTCGTCCGCATTTAACGTCGGCTTCGCCAGCTCGGCAGGATCCGCATCCACCTGGATCTTGTGCGCGTGCCGGGCGAACGCTGCCCAGTTGTAACTGATTTGGCGAATCGGCATGCGCGCGCCGACGATGATCAGCAAATCCGCGTTTTGCACCGTGAAATTCCCGGCCCGCGTTCCGATCGCGCCCTGGCGTCCGCAGTAATAGGGATGATCGGTCGGCAGAAGATCCGGAGACCACGCTGTCGCGACTGGGATCCCTAATTTTGCCGTTACGCTTTCTAATACATTCAGCGCGCCGGCCAACCGCACCCCGGTGCCAATCAACAGGACCGGCCGTTTCGCACTCTTGATCTGGCGAACAATCTCCGCGCAGCGTTGCGGCAGATTTGTTAGGTCATAAGGCTCCGTATTAGCCTCCGATGAGTAGGCCTCCAGTTCCGTTTCGAGTAAGGTGGATTGCACATCAATGGGGATGTCGAGCCAGCATGGTCCTGGGCGCCCTGAGGTCGCGATGTGAAGTGCCTTTTCCAATTCGTAACGAATCGTCTTCGGCTCCTCGATCAACTTCGCGTATTTGGTGATCGGATTGACCATCGAGATGATGTCCGCTTCCTGATCGCCGAGCTGGCGTAGGCCAGGCAGTTTGTATGTCGCAAGGCAAGTCTCGCGCTTCACCTGGCCGGAAACGATGAGCATTGGAATGGAATCGGTGAATGCACCAAACACGCCGTTCAGTGCGTTGATTCCGCCCGGACCGGTGGTGACGTTTACCACCCCGATGCGGCCAGTCACGCGCGCGTAAGCCTCAGCGGCCATGGCGCTGGCCTGCTCGTGATGATTACACGTGTAGGCGATCCGTTTCTCGCGACCGATCGCATCGTTGAGATGCATCGCTCCCCCACCCGTCACCATAAAGATGTGGCGGACGCCCGCTTCTACCAGGCGTTGGGTGATATAATCAGCCAGGCGTATCATTTGTTTTCAGCTCCGATAGGGCGCACTATCCAGTTTTGGTCGTGCTGCTATAGCTCTTGTTCGTCGATACCGACTCGGAGCTGCAGGTTCGAAGAATCTAAGCCGGTGAACGCGCAGTTCTTGGAAGAAAATAAGGGATAAGTGCTTTGGAGCGGCCTTAGGCCATGCTCAGATTGAAGCTAGGTCTGCGGCGCATTTAAGAGCGCGCCCATCGGATCATTCAGACGGGGGCTTCCTAGCCCCGCACGTAACCCCTCTCGATAATTAGTTTGAAGCACCGCGACCGTATCGATGTGAAAAGTCGCTATCCGGTACCCATGGGAAGCGAGCAGGTGCATGCACTCTTGCTGTTCGGAAACATTCAAGAAAGCGTTCTCGTAGCTAATGATCGTCGGCTTGATTCGGCTGAAATCAATCATTTTGATGATCTCGAAATCGAAGCCCTCGGTATCTATTTGAAGGATATCAACCCTACCCACATTGTGCTTCTTGAGCAGAGTTGAAAGCGTGAGCGCCGTAACGCGGGTCTCGACGACCTCGCCCTGGTAGGCGTGTCCGTTATTGATCAATGCATCGCGCCGAAAAGAGGCAAGCTGCGTCGCGTGTTCAGGTAAACCGGAACCTTCTGCAAAAGTGTATAGTGAAATCTCGCCATCCTCGCGCGCCAGAGCCGCATTCTCGAAAATCAGGTTTGTCGCTCCCCGGTAATTCTCCACGAGTTTGTTGAAGATTTTGGGTTGGGGCTCAAGCAGAATGCCTGGGATATGATACTCGTCCACAAACGGGCGCATTGGGTCATACGTGAGTCCATCGTGCGCACCGATCTGGATAAAAAACACATCACCCTTTCTGCGGTGGATAAGGTCGGACGCAGCCAAAGGGAAAACCTCAACTCCGACGTAAGCTGGTGGAGGCGGCTCTTCTGGGCGGATTCTGTGAGCGGTGTAGCCCAAACGACGCAGTACACCACGTGCAATCCTCTTAAAAAAGCTCATTATAATCTGCCGCGCCTGACTCATTGGCTGCTGCGCAGCACCATTAACTTAAAGTCATTGGCTCCGCAACGGTCGAAGCACTCACCATTCCGACGGAGATGGACGAAGTAGAGACCAAGGCCATGCAGGGCCCAGCATCACCGCGGCAAAGATCTTCCGCAACCCGTGCGCTCTGTTCACCAGTTCGTGCCCTTGAAAACAAAGACTGCCCTGATGGGAGACACAGGGGAATGGCACTTTTGCCGATCCGCATCCACCTGAATCTTGTGCGCGTGCCGGGCGAACGCTGCCCAGTTGTAGCTGATCTGGCGAATCGGCATGCGCGCGCCGACGACGATCAGCAAATCCGCGTTTTGCACCGTGAAATTCCCTGCCCGCGTTCCGATCGCACCCTGGCGTCCGCAGTAATAGGGATGATCCGTCGGCAGCAGATCCGGTGACCACGCTGTCGCAACCGGAATGCCCAACTTTTCCGTGACGCTTTCCAGTCCTTCCAGCGCCCCCACCAGACGCACACCCGTTCCAATCAATAACAGGGACGTTTCGCGGCCTGTATTTGCCGGACAATCTCGGCGAGCGCTCCGGCAACTGCGTTAGAT
>JACCXA010000100.1 GCA_013697365.1 Chthoniobacterales bacterium | reverse complement strand
CTACGAGAGCGTCGCGCCGTGGCTGCAGCTCTCTTACGACATCGGTCCGGTAACCTTGAGCGCCGGCGTGCGACGGGAGGACGGCGAACTTTCCGTTGACGACTACACGACCACGTTCTTTCGCAATCGCGTCTTCGTCCAGGGCGGCACGCTTTCCTACACCGATACGTTGCCGAACTACGGCATCATTTGGCGGCTGCCGCAGAACTTCTCGGTGTTCGCGTCGTACAGCAAGGGCTTCAGCCTGCCCAACATCGGCATCCCGCTGCGCAACGTCAACCGGCCCGGCCAGTCGGTTGCGGGCATCCTCGATCTGCAGGCGATCATCGTCGACAACCGGGAAGTGGGCGTCAACTGGCGCGGCGCGCAGGGCAGCTTCAGCGCATCGTACTATCGCTCGGAGTCGGATTTCGGCGTGTCGCTCGCAATCGACCCCGTGACCAACGACTTCATCCTGCGCAGGCAGCCGATCGACATCAAGGGATTCGAGATCACCGGCGAGTACAGCCCGACCAAGGACTGGAAGCTGGGTGGGCTCTATTCGCGCATCCGCGGCAAGACCGTGTTCGTCGACGGCGGGCCGCTGGATCGGGAGATGGGCGTGTTGGACATCAACCCCGACAAGCTTGGAGCCTGGGTGCAGTGGCGGTTTCACGAGCGCGGCGACCTGCGATTGGGCTCGACGACGCTGTTCTCGCGCGACCTCAATGTCGGCAGAGGGGCCGCGCGAGGCGAGGAGCACACAAAGGGTTACACGCTGGTCGACCTGTCCGTCAACTACGACCTGCGCAAATATGGGACGCTTACGCTCGGCGTGGAGAACCTCACCGACAAGCAATACATCCTGAGCTGGTCGCAGTTGGAAGGCTTCCGCAACTACTGGGCCGGCCGCGGTCGCATGGTTTCCCTCTCGCACACGTTGACCTTCTGACGCTTCGCGGCGCCTTCGCCCTTGCGGTTTTGGTCAGCGCGGCCTGCCAGGCCGCGCCGCCGCTTCCGCTAGGCGCGCCAGCCGTCAACGGGTTTTCTCCGGCCGGCATCGAGCGATTGCACGCGTTCATGCAGGACGTGACGCGCTCCGGCGAATATGTGGGCGCGGTGACGCTCGTGGCGCGAAACGGCAGGATCGTCGACTGGCGCGCTTACGGCCATCGTGATCTCGCGAAGACCGCTGCGATGCGCCCGGACTCGATTTTTCGCATCTATTCGATGACCAAGACGGTCGCGACGGTGGCCGCGCTCATGCTGGTGGAGGGAGGGCAGCTCGCGCTCGACGACCCGGTAGGAAAGCATCTGGCGGAATTCTCAGGCGGCCCGGTGACCATCCGCCACCTGCTCACCCATACAACGGGTTTTGCCCCCGCGAGCGAGGCGATGGAGAAGGCGGCGGACCTAAAAGCCTACAGCGAGGCGGCGGCCCGCATCGCGCCGGCGGCTCCGCCCGGCCGACGCTTCGAATACAGCAGCGTGAACACCGAGATCGCTAGCCGCGTCGTCGAAGTGGCTTCAGGAAGATCGTTCGAGCGCTTTCTGCGCGAACGCATTTTCGTGCCGCTGCAAATGCTCGACACCGGATTCACCGTGCCCGCGGAACAGCGCTCCCTCATTGCCGCCATGACAAGGACCGACCGCGACGGACGGCTGGTTGCCTGGCCTGCGGGAGACGCGGCGCGGCCCGGCGACCTGATGCGACCCTACTTCAGCGGCGCGGGCGGACTCTACTCCACCGCTGGAGATTTTGCGCGCTTCTGCCAGATGCTTCTTAACGGCGGTCAGCTCGACGGTGTCACCCTCCTCGGTCGCGAAACGGTCGCGATGATGATGACTAACCAACTCGTCCATCTCGATCCTCCCGCGAGTCAGTACAACGAAGGCTTCGGCCTCGGCGGTTTCGTGAACCTCGACTCTATGGGCCGAGAGCGGCCCGGCTCCGTCGGCGCATTCGGCTGGTCAGGCGCGGCGGCCACTTACTTCATGGCCGATCCGCGGGAGCGGCTCTTCGCCATCCTGCTGATGCAGCACATTCCCCAGGGGTTTTCCCGCGATCCGCGAAAAATAAGCTTCGCGTTCTACAATTTGGTCTACCAGTCGCTACTAATCGGCCGAAAGTGAAAACCTACTTTCGGCCGGGGAGGCTTCCCGAAATCGGCGGCAAAGCCACGCGATTTTCGGCAGAACGGCCGGAAACAATGCGAGTAAATGGCGTGGACCCGCCCTGGTGTATGAATCTTCGATGATCCTCGTCGCGGGCTCGGCCAACCTCGATTTCGTGATCCGGGTCGCCCACGTCCCCGCCCCAGGCGAGACCGTGCTCGGACGCGGTTTTACGACCGTTCCCGGTGGCAAGGGCGCCAACCAGGCGATCGCATGCGCCCGCGCGGGCGGCGCGGACACCGCGCTGTTGCTGGCCCTGGGCGCTGACCCGTTCGCGATGCCGCTGGAAAACTCGCTCGAGGCCGCAGGCGTGCGGATGCACATCGTTCGAGTTCCCGCGGAACCGACCGGAACGGCATTTATCTGCGTTGCCGACAACGCGGAGAACGCAATCACCGTCGCACCCGGCGCCAACGGCGCGTTGCGCGAGTGGCACCTGC